>CAZLOO010000118.1:0-6855 GCA_964561055.1 uncultured Halobacteriales archaeon | reverse complement strand
AGAGGACCCTGCTGATAGCGGGGAAGTACTACCTGCTCTCGGCGGTGGCGCTGGCTGCCGCTGGGGCGATAGCGGCCGCCGGCGTCTACCTCGCCCCCGGTGACACCCTCGACGTAATCGGGCCTCTGCTGGATGGCGAGCTGAGAGCGTTCCTCGGTGCCGGCACCGGCGCCTATCTGGTCGTCCTCGGTATCGTCGTCGCGCTGGTCGGGCGCACCGTCGCGACGGTGTACGCGATCGGGAGCGGTCTCGAGGCGGGGCTGGACGAGGGGCTTGAGGCCGTCGAGCGAGACCTCAACCGGGAGCTCCGCGCCATGCGCCGGGATATCCCGGATTCCGACGGGCACACCCCGAGCCGGGCGACCGAGGAGGCCGCGAGCCGCGGCTCGGGTGAGAGCGACCGTGGGGACTAAGCCTCCAGTATCTCGTCGTCCGGCATCGACGGCACGCGAAGCTCGCCGTTGAGCGCGGTGACAGCGCCGCCACCGACACGAATCTCGCCCTCTGCCTGGACTCGAACCAGACCGGGCCTGTCCATGAAGTGGCCCTGTTCGAGAAGCAGTTCCTCCCCGATGTCACCCCCCAGCGCGCCGTGTCGGCGGACGTACGCCGCGACGGCCCCGCTGGCGGTGCCGGTGACAGGGTCCTCCGGGACCCCGGCGGCGGGCGCGAACATCCGACCGTGGAGGGTGGCGTTGCCCACGGTGTCGAAGGTGAACGCATACACACCGGTCAGACCCAACTCCTCCGAGAGCGCCGCTATCTCGGCCATGTCTGGGTCCATTCCGCCCAGGTGCTCCAGGAAGTTCACCGGTACCATCAGGTACCACAGCCCCGTGGTCGCCTTCGCCAGCGGGAGGTCCGCGCCGACGTCCCGGAGCGCGGCGACGTCCACCCCAAGGGCGTCGGCGACCCGCTCGTAGCCGACGTCCACCTCCCGGACCTCCGCGTCGGCGGTGCCCATCCACACGGTGCCGTCCTCAACGCTCACGTCGATAGTTCCGGCACCGGTTTCGAGGGTGTGGCTTCCTTCGCCGATGATTCCCTCCTCCGCGAGGAGCGCATGGCTAGCGACGGTGGCGTGCCCACAGAGGTCGACCTCGTCGGTCGGAGTGAAATAGCGCGCCCGCCGGTCGGCGTCCTCGCTTGGGAGCAGGAAAGCCGTCTCCGAGGCGTTAATTTCCCGAGCGACAGCCAGCATCTGATCGGCCGACAGCCCCCCAGCATCCGGCACCACACCCGCGGGGTTGCCCGACAGCGGCTCGTCGGTGAACGCGTCGACTATCAGCGCGCGTCGTCGTTCCATGAGAGTCGCTCGGGCGGTCAGGTGAAAAGGCTGGTCGTCGGCGGAACGGGGGAGTTAACATCCACACCCCCCTCCGCTCCGACAGGAGAGCAATGAGCGACCTGCCCGAGCGGTTCACATGCACGCTTGTCGACTGGGAGTACGTGTACGGGCTCACGCGCGACGTCTGTGACGAGATGAAAGCTGAGGGGTATGAACCCGACACGATCGTGGCGCTGGCTAGGGGAGGGTGGTTCGCCGGTCGGTGTGCGTGTGACTTCCTCGGGTTGAACGACCTAGTGAGCCTGAAGATCGAGCACTACGTCGGCACCGGTCAGCGCAGCGGCGAGCCAACGGTGCGCTACCCGCTCGAGAACCCCACTGTCAAGGGAAAGGACGTGCTGATAATCGACGACATCGCCGACACCGGCCGTACCTTTCTTCAGGCAGAGGAGCACGTCCGCGCTCGGGACCCCACAACTGTGCGGACCGCGGGACTCCAACTCCTGCCTGGATCAGAGGCAGAGCTCGATTTCGTCGGCGAACATCTTGAGGAGTTCGCCTGGATTGTCTATCCCTGGAACTTCATCGAGGACATGGTGGAGCTCGTCACAGGCGTGATGGGAAAGGAAGAGGACGGCCCGTACACTCCCCGAGAGATCCGGGTACTGCTGGACGACTACCACGATATCGATCCCGTGACGCTGCGGGTGATCCAGCCCGACCGTATGGATGAGGTATTCGACGAGATGCTCCGCCAGGGGTTCGCCGAGCGCACCGGCGACGGCCGCTACCGCCTCGTGGAGTGAGCTCCACGGCCAGGTTCGGGAGCCGGACGGCGCCCCCTATCACGCTCATGATCGCGATGGTGGCGCTCGTACGGCTCCTCGTCTGGGTATTCACCGTCTAGTCGGGCGCGAACCGGAGCGCCGCGGCCGGTCCCTCCTCGGCTGCCGCGAGCAGGTCGGCGGCTGCCTCCGGATCATACCGGAGCGGCCGGCGCCACCACGGTCCCTTCCCCGAGTCGTTCGAGAGGTCAGTCACCAGCCGGTTGGCCGTCACGCCCGCGTCAGGCGCCGACAGTGCCAGCGCCCGCTCGGATAGCGACGACTCCGCTGGGTCTCCAAGCACCAGCACCTGGGCGTCGAACGCCTCGCGCTTCACGTGGGCGTTCGTCCGGAACGGAACCTGCTCCCAAGGGTCAGCGTCGCGGTACTGTTCGCCCGTGAGCACCTGCGCCACCCGGAATTGGCCGACGAGGTATGCGCCCCACTCCGGGGGCTGCCAGTCGGCCGGTTTCCCTCGGGTGGTGAGCGTGGCGTAGAACAGCAGCCAGTCACCCGGCTCCAGCTCCGACAGCGGCCCAGCCTTCACCCCGTGCTCGTCGCCATACGTGTACCGCCGCCCCCCAGCCTCGGGGAATTCAGGGTCGAGATGGACTCGCCGGTCGAGCAGGTCCGAGGGGAGCTCCGTCTCCAACTCCAGGTCGGCGTAGGTCGGCACGTCGACGTCGGTCCGGGTCGGCTCGCGCTCTGGGATGGGGATGTACTCGAAGGCGCCGTCCGGGAACACCGGTCCCCTGATTCCCGGGAGCTGGGTGTTCGCGGCAACGTTGATGGCGACCGCCCGTCCCCCGCCCATCAGTACACCAGATCTAGAAACGCGCGCAGTTCGGCGTTCACCGGCTCCGGGTTCTCGAGATTCGAGGAGTGGCCAGCGTCCGGTATCAGCTCCAGCCGGCCGTCCGGGACCCCCTCGACGACCGACTTCGCGCGCGCGGGGTCGATGGCGGCGTCCTCCTCGCCGTGGACGACCAGCACTGGGACCTCTATCTCCCCGAGCCGATCGACCACGCCGTCGCGGTACAGCCAGGACTCCACCTCGTTGACAACAGCCATCGCAGGGTAGGTGAGCCAGCGGTCTACCCAGGCGTCGATCAGGCCCTGGCGTTGTGCGTTGGAGGTTTCCCCGAACAGCAGGTTCGCGACGATGCCCGCCAACCCCGCGGGCACGTCCGCGCTGTCGCGTAACTGCTCCAGCATCGCTCCGTAGCGCTGGCGCTCCTCGTCAGTGTGGGGCTCGGCCATGCTGTCTATCAGCACCAGCCCCTCGATCCGTCCCGGATACCGTAGCGCGAACCGAAGCGCCATGAATCCCCCCATCGACATCCCGGCGAGGACGGCGCTGTCGATGCCGTGGTGGTCCATCACTGCCGCGCAATCGTCAGCGAGATTGTCGAGATCGTACCCCTCGGCGTAACGGTCTGTCCGGGCCCGTGAGTCGTAGGCGACACAGCGGTACGTCGGTGCGAGCGCCTCGAATTGGGGCGCGAACATCCGGCGGTCCATCAGCGTCCCGTGGCTGAACACCACCGGCGGCCCGTCGCCGGTGTCGTCGCTCACTCTGTCCCCTCGCTCGCGGTACATCCGGGTCGAGACGTCCTCGCCTCCGCTCATGCAGGGCGATGGCCCGCCGTGGTATTAACGGCCCGGGCGCGCTGTCCGGCGGGTTGATACCGGGGGCGGCCCTCCCTGTCGTATGGGAGAGACGCACCGCGACGGGGCGATATCAAGCCTCGTCGACGGCCGGTACGACCGCGCCGGTGACCACTACACACAGGCGGCGTACGCCGAACTCGCGGAGTGCGAGGGGAAGGGACGAGACACCTTCGACTCGGAGGGGCGGGGCTGGGTTGGGTATGCCCTTGATGCGCTCGCGGTGGCGGCGGTCGCTTACCGCGTGGCCGGCGCGCCGGACCGCGCCCGCAACCGCGCGCTCCAGGGGACGCTGGTCGCCCTCGACCAGCGAGATCACGTTCGCTCGGGTGTGCTGGCAGGCGCCTGTGAGGAGTTCATCGGCGACTTCCGAACCATCGCGGGCAATGAGGAGGCGGCCGGCGAGGCGTACGACCGCTCGGCCGCGGCCTACGAGCGAGCCGATCCCGAGGATCCGCTCGAGTGGTCGACTGCGCCGCTGTTGCACGCCGCGGCCGACACCATCGGCCACCTGTCGCGCAACACCTCCGCGGCGGTGACCTGGGACGACCTCCACGGGCCGGATCCCTCGCGGGTTGAGTATCTGACCCACCGCCCCCGGTTTCGGAAGCGCCGGATGCCCGCAGTTCTGCGCGCTGTCGAGGAGGCTGGCCGGCTCCACCCCCCGCGGGGAACGACCGAGCACAACAGTGACGACTGGGTCTGCCCGGAGTGCCGGACGCACGAGGTAAACTGGATCGGCGGAGAGGTAGTCTGCCTGGACTGCTCGACCCGGCTGGAACAGCTGTAATCCGCGCGGGCTGTCCCAGAACCCCACCCAATACCAATGCTGATGTTCACGTCGTCGCCTACGAGCCCTGAACCAGCGGCTCGACCAACTCCCGCCCGGCCGCCAAGAGCTCCGCCACCCGCTTGTCGCTACCGCCCTCGGCGTACACGCGGAGCTTCGGCTCGGTGCCGCTGGGGCGCACCAGTAGCCAAGAATTGTCCGCGAGTAGCGTCTTGAATCCGTCAGTTTCGTTGACCGACTCTACCTCGACGCCGGCGACCGACGCCGGCAGCGCCTCCCCCAGCGCCGCTAGCGCCGGCTCCTTTCGCTCTTCCGGGCAGTCGACGCTGATGCGGTCCTGGTGGATGGTGCCGAACTCCGCCGTGATGGCGGCGGCCCGGTCGTCGATGGAGCGCTCCGCGTGGGCCGCCGCCAGCAGCAGCGCCAGCACGACGCCGTCCTTGTTCGGGAGGTGCTCGGTGACGCCGAACCCGCCGGACTCCTCGCCGCCGGCAAGCGCGCTGTGCTCCAGCATCGCGCTCGCGACGTGTTTGAATCCCACCGGGGTCTCCACCGCGCGCTCTCCGTAGGCCTCGGCGATGCGGTCGATGAGGAAGGTCGTGGAGACAGTACGGACGGCCGGCCCCGACTCCGACTCCAGCAGGTAGTCGTACAGCACCGCCAGTAGGAGGTTCGGGTCTAGGTAGCCACGTTTGGGTGTCACTACCGCCAGCCGGTCGGCGTCTCCGTCGTTCGCGAGACCCAGGTCCGCGTCACCCTCGGTCACCCGCGCGACGAGGTCGGTCAGCCGCTCCGCGCTGGGCTCGGGCCCGACACCGCCGAAGGTCGGATCGATATCACACCGGAGCCGCTCGACGGCCGCGCCGGACTCCGCCAGTAGGGCACCAGTCACCCCCTTCCCGGAGCCGTGCATCGCGTCGTAGGCGACCCGCAACCCCTCGAGGTCGGCGTCGACGAACGCCAGCGCGTGCCGGCCATATGCGGGGGTGAACGTGTCCTCCCGGACGGTGCCGCGCTCGTCCTCAGGCACCTGGCGCGGCGGCCCGAGATGTGTCTCCAGGGCGTCGGTCACGTCGGGCATCGCGGGTGCGCCGTCCGGAGGGAGGAACTTCACACCGTTGTACTCCGGGGGGTTGTGGCTGGCCGTTACCATCAGCCCACCCGCGAGCTCCCGGTCCGTCACCGTCCAGGCCAGCACCGGCGTCGGGCAGTCGGACTCGCTGAGGAGCGCGTCGATCCCGTTGTCCGCCAGCACCGCTGCCAGCGATTCTGCAAAGCCCGGAGACGTCTCTCGGGCGTCGTATCCCACTGCGACCGTGCCGTTCCCGACGTACTCCGCGACGGCCTGGCCGACCATCCGTACCCGATCGTCCGTGAACTCCGTGAGCGTCGCCCGCCAGCCGTCCGTGCCAAAGGTGATGCCGTCCGCCTCGTCCATGCTGGTCGGGCGTCCGGGCGGCAGATAAAGCTACGCCGGGCACGACAGTCTTAACCCGGAATCGTGTGACCGTAAGGGTATGCGAATCGCGCTCTGTGGCGGAACGGGTGACATCGGCGAGGGGCTGGCACTGCGGTGGGCCTATCACACGAACCATGAAATCGTCGTTGGCTCCAGGGACCCCGAGCGGGCGGCGGCGAAAGCCGAGGAGTACGAGACGGAACTGGACTCCCGAGGGGTCGATGCCACCGTAGAGGGGGCGGGCAACGCCGACGCCGCCGACGGTGCCGACGCCGTCGTGCTCGCAGTGCCGGCGTACCACCTTGCGGACACCATCGAGGCCATCAGCGACGGGCTAGATGGGGTGCTCGTCTCGCCCGCCGTCGGGATGCGTGGCGACGACGCCGGGCTCCACTATAATCCGCCGGGCGCGGGCAGCGTCACGGCGCTGGCCGCCAACGCCGCGCCCGAGGATACGGCTGTCGTCGGCGCTTTCCACAACCTGGCGGCCGGGCGGCTGGCGAACCTGGACGCGGATCTCGACTGGGACACCGTTATTATCGGGGACGATCCGGACGCAAAAGAGCTGGTGAGCAGGCTGGCAGCGGATATCGACGGGCTCCGGCCCCTTGACGGGGGGCCGCTGGCTAACGCCGGCGAGGTGGAGTCGCTGACGGCGCTGCTAATCAACGTGGCGCGGTACAACGACGGGCTTCACGACCTCGGCGTAAAGTTCTGGTAGAAAAAGCGCGGCGCTCGCTGACGGCTAGAGAGGCCGGTCGCGGGGGGTGATCAGGCGACGTTGAACCCCTTCTCGCGGAGGAAATCCTCGACGCGGCCGCGGTGG
>CAZLOO010000117.1:0-6876 GCA_964561055.1 uncultured Halobacteriales archaeon | reverse complement strand
ATAGCGTGTCCGATACTCGGGCCCTCAGCGAGCGCGGTCAGTGTCTGTCGTTCCATCGCCGTCGTATTCATTCAGTCCGAGTACAGTCCCGTGTTCGGCACGACCCTACTGAGCATCGTCGCCTCCCCCCCGTGGCTGGTCCTGGCGGCGCGGCTGCTGTACGACCCGAGCACCGTCGCCGCTCCACGCACCCCGTTCGGGGACGAGGGCGCCGTCGGGCGGTGACCGGAGAGGGGAAGGGCTAACCGGCGGCCCTCCCTCCACGGAGTATGGATGCGGCGCTCGTGACTGTCGGCGACGAACTGCTGGCCGGCGACACCGTAAACACCAATGCGACGTGGCTCGCCGGCCAACTGGCCGATCGGGGAGTGAGCGTTCGGCGGGTGCTTACCGTGCCGGACGACGAGGCGGTTATTGCCGACGCCGTCCGGGAGTATAGCGACACCTTCGACGCGGTCATTGTGACGGGTGGCCTCGGGGGAACGCCCGACGACGTGACGATGGATGCCGTCGCACGCGCCTTCGACCGGCCGCTCGTCCCCAACGACCTCGCCCGCGAGGACGTCGAGCAGACGCTGGCGGCGTACTTAGAGGCCAACCCGGACCTGACACTGGACGTGGACGTGGACGCGGAGGCGTCAATACCGCAGGACGCCCGGCCTGTTATTAATCCGGAGGGACTCTCGCCCGGCTGTGTCGTGGACAACGTGTACGTGCTGCCAGGCATCCCCGACGAGATGGAAGCCGTCTTTGCAGAGGTGGCCGACGAGTTCGCCGGCGAAGTCCGCTCGGAGACGCTGTACACAACCGATCCCGAGGCGAACATGATAGCGGACCTCACCGCTGTCCGCGAGCAGTTCGGCGTCTCGGTTGGTTGTTACCCGGACCGTGAGGCTCGGCACAACCGGCTGAAGGTGACCGGAAGCGACCCCGACGCCGTCGGACTGGCAGTCGAACACCTCCGCGAGCGAGTGACGACCGTCGCCGCCGACGAGGGTCGTGACCGCGATGAGACGGTCGGTGACCGCTAGGGGCTCTCTTCGGGCCGACTGGTACCCGTTGTGACCTCCGGGCGGCGGCGGATCCGCTCGTCCAGTTGCCCCGACGAGCGGATTATATCCAGCGCCGTCATCAGATCCGAGCGAGTGAGCAGGCCGACGAACTCGCCGTCCTCCATCACGATCAGGCGGCCGACACTCTCCTGTTGCATCCGGGTGAGCGCGTCCATCGCGTCGGCCTCCGGCCCGATAGTGAGCAGGTCGGCGGTCATCACTTCCTCGACGCGGTAGGCGTCCCGCTCGACCTCGCGGACCGCCTCGGCGTCCTGGAGCGTGACCAGCCCGACCACCCCACCGTCTCGGACTACCGGATAGCCGGTGTGACGCTCCCGGAACATCCGGTCAAGTAGGTCCGCGACGCTGGCCCCGGCCTTGACGGTATCCACCCGCTCTTTGGGCGTCATCACGTCCCGGACGAGCACTCCCTCGAAGGCGGCGCGAGTGATCGTCTGCTGTGCTTCGCTGGCGGCGCCGATGTAAATAAAGAAGGCGATGCCGACCAGGAAGATGTTCAGCCCGCCCAGCAGGCCGACGATGCCCAGCAGGATGGCGAACCCCTTACCAACCTCGGCGGCGATCTGGGTCGCCCGTGCGTACGACCGGGTCCGGGCCAGTAGTGCCCGCAGCACCCGCCCCCCGTCCATCGGGAACCCTGGGAGAAGATTGAACGCCGCCAGCAGGACGTTCACCAACGCGAGGTAGCCGAGCACGAACGTGACCGCGACGCCGGCGGTGCCGCCCCCGCCGCCGATCGCCAGCACCCCCGGCGCCGAGAGGAACGCGGCGTAGCAGGCCACCCCCAGCACGATGCTGACGACCGGTCCGGCGAGGGCGATGTACAGCTCCTGTTTCCAGTCCTCGGGCATCTCCGTCAGCCGGGCGACGCCGCCGAACAGCCACAGCGTGATGGAGTCGATGTCCACTCCGTAGCGCATCGCTACCAGCGAGTGTCCCAGCTCGTGGAGCACGACCCCGACGAACAGCCCCACCGCCGCCACCGTGCCGACCACGAACGGTACCGGGCCACCGGTGAGCGCGGCGGCGTCCAGCGACGTGCCGAACAGCCCGTTGAGCTGTTCGACGTAGAACCCTACCTGCGTACCGATGAGGTAGGCGAACAGCGGCAGCACCAGCAGGAACGTCAGGTCGAGCTTCAGAGGGATGCCGAACGTGCTCCCGATGCGAAAGCTCCGCATGAACGGGGGTAGTCCGCCGACGGTCTTAACACCGCGGTCCCCGCCTACCGGAACTGCATCCCGCCGTTGATGTTCAGCACCTCCCCGTGAACGTACTCCGCGCCCACGAGGTAGGCGACCGCGTCCGCGACGGTCTCCGGCGTGGTGGCGTACTCCGGGAGGTGGGTATCCAGATTCTCGTGGCCCCGGAACGCGGTCGCCTCTAAGTGTTCGAGTATCGCGTCATTGAGTGACGTCTCCACTGGTCCCGGGGCGACGGCGTTCACCTGAACCCCGTCCGGGCCGAGCTCCCGCGCCAGCGCCCGCGTTAGCCCATGAAGCCCGGCCTTGCTAGCGGCGTAGCTGGCGTCGACGGTACCCGCGGTGCCGCCGATGCTGGAGACGTTCACGATGTCGCCCCCTGACGCCCGGAGGTGAGGAACGGCCGCGCGGGCGACGTAGAACGCCCCTGTAAGGTTCGTGTCGAGGACGGCCGCCCAGTCCTCGTCAGCGGTCTCCTCAGCGAGCGCCGGCCGGACGATTCCGGCGTTGTTCACAACCGCGTCCAGCCCGTCCCACTCCTTGACGGCCCGTTCGATCATCCTCTCGACGGCGGCCGAGTCGCTCACGTCCGCCTGCACCGCGAGCGCGTCCCGACCGAACTCTTTGACGCCCTCGACGGTCTCCCGGGCGGCGTCCTCGCTCTCCCGGTAGTTAACGACCACATCGTGGCCCTCCTGGGCGAGTTCCAGAGCGGTTGCGCGCCCAATACCCCTACTCGCGCCGGTGACGAGCACGGTCATACAATATAGTTGTATCACTAGCTAATAAAGCCACGTACGGCGCCAGCGCTATGTCGCCTCGCTCCCACCACCCGGCATGAGCGAAACGGAGCCGCGGCCGTTCGTCCGCCGAGCGGAGGAGGTCAAGTACGAGCGCATGGACGCCGCCGAGGGGCTCGCGAAGGGCGTGCTCGTCGGCGAGGAAGACGGCGCACCCAACCTCGCCATCCGACGGTTTACGCTCGCGCCCGGCGCGGAGGTGCCTCGCCACACGAACGAGATAGAGCACGAGCAGTACGTGCTCGCGGGCCGGTACACGGTTGGCATCGGTGACGATGAGCACGTCGTTGAGCCCGGCGACAGTCTGTTCATCCCCGCTGGCACCGTCCACTGGTACCGCAACGACGGTGACGAGGAGGGGGCATTCATCTGTGCGGTGCCCACCGGCGACGACAGCATCGAACTGCAGTAGGTGAGCGGAAAGCCCATACCGGCGGCCGGTGCAGGCCCCGTATGACCGAGCGGGTTCTGGCGCGATGGGTGGAGCAGCCGCCGGCCGGGCCGCTCGTCCAGCGGCTCCGAGACGCCGAGCACGAGCGGGCGCTGGACCTGCTCGACGGCGAGCGCCTGCTGGACGTCGCCAGCGAGACCGGCGTGACCCGGGCGCTGGCGGCGCAGGACGCCGACCTGACGCGAGTTGATTTCTCGCCGGACGCGAGCGACGCAGCCAGGGCAGCCATCGACGGCTCCCTCACGTTCGAGATCACCACCCCCGAGCGCCCCACGCTGCCGTTCCCGGACGGCACGTTCGACGGCGCAGTCTGTGTTGGCCCCTACGACTGGCGCTTCCTCGACAGCGAGGCGCTGACCGCCGAGTTCCGCCGGGTCCTTGTCCCCGGCGGGCGGCTGGTACTCACCGTCCCGACCCCCGAGTCGCCGTACCACTACGGCGGGCGCTGGTCGCTGCGCTACTACACGCCCGACGCGTTGGATACCCTCACCGCGCCGGGGTTCGTCAGCAGCGAGGAGCGCTACGTCTACCAGTACCCGCCGCGAGTCCACTCTGCCATCACCAGTCTGCCTGCCCGCCTGCAGGTCCCGTTCGCGCGGCTGGCCGACCGCTACAGCGAGCGCATCTCCCGGGAGGACGCCGCCTACGTCGTGGCAGCCTGCGAGACGCTCCCCTACGAGCGGTGGCTGACCGACGCGCTAGACGCGCTGTTCCGGGACGTTCCCGACGGATTCTACGACCCCAAGGAGGGGCGGATCATCCGCGAACTGCGCTACGAGGCCGACTCCGACGGCTACGCCACCGACTGGCGGCGCGGCCGGGACCCGGAGTGGCGCTACGCCCCGATGGCGCTGCTTGGGGCGACCCGGTGGCGAGTCTCGCCGGCCGGCGACGACCGCCACGACGCTCGTCTGGAGCGGGCGCTCGTAACCGCCGCCGACCGCCTCGGCGATACGGACCTCCCAGCCTACGGCGCCGGCCCGCTGGTCGGCGCGTTCGCGCTGGCCAACCGCGCCTTCGACCGGGAGTTCCTCCCGGCCGCCCGACGGCTGTACGAGCGCACCCGCGATGCCGGCTTCGGGCACAGCGAGGAAGCGCTGCTCTTGTACGGCTGGTCGCTGCTCCACGAGCGGGATCCGAGCGACCAGCTTCGAGGTGACATTGCCGACGGCCTCCACGCCGTCGTCGAGCACCAGTCCCCGCCGAATGGGCTGTTCGCGTTCGACAACCCGACCACGCTGCGCCATCAAAACCAGATGTACTCACTGTGGGGGGCCTGCCGGGCGGTGTCGGTCACCGACCGGGTCGGCTACCTCGACGCACTGGCCGACGTGCTTGAGTTCACCGTCGAGGAGCGCCTGCGCGAGGACGGCGCAGTGACGTGGTTTGAGCCGGGCCGCCGGGAGGCGACCGGTTACCGCCTCCGGGACGCGGCAGGCTCGACGCCCGTCCCGGAGTGGGAGCTACTGTTTGCCTGCCATCAGACGTTTCTCGTCACCGCCGTCGCCGAGTACCGGCGCGCCGGCGGGGAGCGTAGCTACGACCGGGCCGTCCGGCGGGCGATGGCGTGGCTTCCGGAGGCCGGACTGTTCGAGCGCAGCGGCCTCGGCGTCCCGATGCGCGGGATGACCACGGACGGCCGCTTCGACACTCCTGGCCAGCGGTTCAAGGGCAGTTATGAAGTGGGCGCGGCGCTGCTAGCGCTGACTGCGCTGCTGACCTGGCGTCGGCGATGAGCTGACGAACAGCTGATATACCTCCTGTGAGGCTGATACTCCCGACACGCTTAGCACTGCCGGCCGCCTCCTGCCAACTATGGCACTACTGGACTCGCTGGTCGTGTTTGTCCTCAGCGCGCTGGTCGGCGGGCTCGGCATCTACCTCGGCGGCCAAGTGATCGTCGGTCGCGGAGACTATGGCCACGCGATCGTCACGGCACTGATCGGCGCGGCCGTCTGGGGAGTCGTCGGCTTCTTCCTGGGCTGGATACCCTTGCTGGGCCCGGCGCTGACCCTGCTGGCGTACCTGCTGGTCGTGCGCCTGCGCTATCGCGCCGGCTGGATTGAGGCTGCCGGTATCACGCTGATCGCCTGGTTCACGGTGGTCGTGGTGCTGTACTTCGCGGCGACGCTCGGATTCACCACCTTCGACGCTATCGGCGTCCCGGGTATCTAGACCAGCTGTGCGGTCAGCCGGGCGACGGCGGCCCGGGCGCGGGCTATCAGCCCGCCGCTGCCGTCGGCGGCGACAGGGGCCTCCCGCCGGTTTTCCTCCCGGTCGTGCGCCGATGACTCCTCACGCTCGGTCTCGCGGGCTGTCCGCTCGCTCGGTCGTCTATGACACATGACAGCATACTTCACGGCCCGAAGCGGAATAAATCTCTCGCCGCTGGGTCAGAAGAGCGGCTCATCCACCAACCGGGCCGGGCCGCCCACCTCCCAGACCCGGGTGAGGGCATGGGCCCCGACCGCCGCCTCCACTCGGTCGGCGTGCTCGGCAGTCGTGTTGACGTAGACGCTCGCGCCGGTGTCCGTCGAGAAGTAGACCGGCACCCCCTCTTCGCGGAGCTCCCGCACCGTCGCGAACACCTCCAGGGTCGCCGGGCGCCAATACACCCACCCGGAGGGACCGGTCATCGTTGCCGCGGCCAGCGAGAGGGAGTCGTGCTCGGCGAGCTCGAACGCCCGGTCGAACGACCCCGCCCTGAGCGCGTCGCGCATCCCCGCGATCTGCTCGTGGATGTGGACCAGCCGCGCCTGGAACATGTGGCTCTCGGCGGCCTCCCGGTGGGCGTGTTCGGTCTCCTTGTAGGCGGGTACCTCGCAGGCGACCATCCGGAGTTCCTCCTCTAGGCCGGTCTTGATGCGCTCGGAACGGCAGTCAGCGTCGTTCATTCCGGTCCGGAGATGTGAGAACGCCCCCGTTACCGCTCGCGCCGCCGAGGCCGACCCCCGGCGAGCGACCGTCGACAGCTCCGGCCGGGAGAGCTCCAACCCCGCGGCTCCGCACAGCGCCACCGCCGCGGCCGCGAACCCTGAGGACGAGGAGCCGAAGCCGACGTTCGTCGGGAAGTTCGACTCCGACTCGAAGCGCACCGGCTCGTCGATGTCTGCCAGCTCACGGACGTGGTCGACGACCGATAGCACCCGCTCGCGACCCCGCCCGGTCGCGCGCTCCCCGTCGATCCGGACGACGTCCTCGTCGGTCACCCCCCAGGCGGCGGTGGTGGTGGTGGCGCTCGGGGCGGTGCAGACGCTGATGGAGTCGTGGTACGGGAGCCGTAGCTGCTCGTCGCGCATCCCGTGGTACTTCACGAGCCCCTGTATCGGGTGGGCACGGGCGGTCGCCTT
>CAZLOO010000116.1:0-6907 GCA_964561055.1 uncultured Halobacteriales archaeon | reverse complement strand
TCGCGGGCGCGCTCAATGGAGTAGTACTTCCGGTCGTTGTCGGAGATGCCGTAGACGATCTCGAACCCGTACTCCGCTTGGAGAGCTCGATCGTGGAGGTGGGAACAGTCACGATACGAGAGCCACATCGCCTGGCCGCGTTCGTAGTCCACCGGCGGGTGTCCCCGGGTGAGGTTGCCGATCCGGAGACAGCACACCGACAGGCCGTGCTCGTCGTGGTAGAACCGCCCAAGCGTCTCGCCGGCGACTTTCGAGACGCCGTAGAAATTCCCCGGCCGGGGTAGCTCCGTCCCGTCGAGGCGGACCTCGTCATCCGGGCGGTAGATTTCTGGCTTGTGGCCGGTCTCGAAGTGTCCGACGGCGTGGTTTGAGGAGGCGAACACAAACGTCTCCACGCCGGCCTTGACCGACTGCTCGAACATCACCTTCGTACCATGGATGTTGTTTTGGAGCACCGAGTCCCATGGCGCCTCCGGGCGCGGGTCGCCCGCGAGATGGATCACCGCATCGATGTCGGCCACCGCCTCCGCCATGCCCTCCGGGTCGGTGACCTCTCCGACGAGGTACTCGTGGTCGGGCTCCTCGGCGGGCGGGTTGTGGAATAATAATCGCCAGTCGTACGCCGAGTCGTCACCGATTCCCTCGAGGACGGCACTGCCGACCCGTCCGCCAGCCCCCGTAAGCAGGACGCGCATTCAGGCATTTAGAGGCGGTTCCCAGACAAGAAACGTGTGGTTCAGGTCTACTCGACCGTTCGAACCAGTTCCGCGAACGCCAGCGAGCCGGAGACGCTGTTGATGCGCGCCTCCACGATGTCGCCCTCGCTTGCCCCGGGAACGAACACCGTGTACTCCCCGCGCTCGGCGACTCCGTCCCCCTTCCGGCCGGTGGAGACGATCTCCATCGTGTACGTCTCCCCCTCCTCGACAGCCTCGGTCTCCTGTTGCTGGTCGCTGCTCCGGCGTTGCTTGCGCACCGGCCGGAACGCGCCACAGGCGTCACAGCGCAGCATCTCTGTGCGTTCCTCGCTCACCAGTCGGGTGTCCGGAAGGCCACATTCGCCACAGAGCACATAGGTACCGACGTACTCCGTTATGGCGGCGTCAAAGTCCCGCCCGGAGAAGTTGCCGTTATACCGTCCCACACCGTCTTGGAGCTGGCCGTTGGTGCCGAGCTCGCGTTGGATGAACCGATGGATGTGGTCCGGCTTCCGGGAGACTGTGTTTGCGATGTCCTCGAGATTTGTGAGTCGCGTGAACGCCCCGTCCTTCTGAGCCTGGGCGTCAGGCACGGAAAGCCGCTCCCCCCCTGTCTCTATCTCCGGCACCTCGTCCATCGCGCGGTCAAGCGACGATTCGTAGTCCATACGCTAACCTGGTGTTTCGCACCCTTACCCGTTGCGAGTGACGTCGACACATACCGCGTATACAGGCGCCGCCGGCCCGCCTGCCCGACCGGCGGTCTTTATACCGCCGCGCTCGAGCCGGCGGTATGGACCCAACCGACGGCGAGGCCGCCTGTTTCGAGGCCGGAGTGAAGTTCGGGTCGCTGTACCACCAGTTCGCCGGCACGCCCGTCAGCCCTGCGAGCGCGGCCACTCTCGAGCAGGCGATGGAACAGGCTATCGAGAACCAGCCCCACTGCGCGGAGGTGACGGTGGATATCCTGAGAGAACGGCTGGACACCACTCACGGCTACACGGAGCTAACGGGGGAGTACATGGAGGTGGAGATGCGCATCGAGTACGAGGACATCGTCGTCCGGACGGCGATGGAAATGGAGAACGGCTATCCGCTGATGCGGGTCGTCGACGTCGAGTAGCTACTTGCCACGGTTGTCGCCGGAGTTAATACTCGGGCGAACGTGTTCGGTGCCCTTGCCGCGCTTGCGCAGGCCGCGGCCCTTGCGGCCGGCGGAAGTACGCCCGCGGAACGCCCGACCCTTCTGGCCGTCGTCGCAGATCCAGTTGAGATCGTCGTCGTTCTGGATGGCGGGATGGTCTGGGTCGACGAGGATCACCTCAAACCACTTCTGGGAGCCGTCCTCGCCCACCCAGTAGGAGTTGAGCACGCGCAGGTTGGGATACTTGCGCGTGCAGCGCTCCTCGGCGATCCGCTGGATGTTTTTCAGCCGGTTCAGGCGGTTGACGCCCTGGCGTTTCGACCGGCGGCCGGCCGTGAACCGCTGTTTTCGCGCGCCGCCCTTCCGGACGCTCACGCGCGCGACGATGATACCCTGCTTCGCCTTGTAGCCCAGCGAGCGCGCCTTGTCAAGCCGGGTGGGTCGCTCCACCCGCTCGATGGCGCCCTGGTCGCGCCACTCCTGCTGGCGTCGCCACTGGAGCTCGGCGAGTTTCCCCTCTTTGGGGCTGTTCCACGCCTCCCTGATGTGGGAGTAGAAGCTGCGTGCCATTGTGTGTTCACCGACGGGCTCGAACGGTTCAGCGCTGCAACCGGGTGTCCGGTCGCGCGCCACATTCCGACCTGCCGTAGCAGGCGCCCGCTGGTGCCCGTCCGCCCAGCGAGTTGTCTTAAATTTCTCGCTCGCGCACTTAGGCGCTCCGTTTCGTGTTCACTCCGGCTTTAGCCCGGCGCCCTCGACGCGCATCACCGATTCCCCGTCAGGCAGGTTCGGCGCGTCCACCAGCCGAACGATGCGCTTGTCCCCCTTTGACTTCTTCAGGTAGAGACGGAACGTAGACTTGTGACCGAGGATGTTCCCGCCGATGGGCTGGGTCGGGTCGCCGAAGAACGCGTCCGGGTTCGACTGTACCTGGTTGGTGACCACGACGGCGGCGTTGTACAGGTTCCCCACCCGGTCGAGGTCGTGGAGGTGCTTGTTGAGCTTCTGTTGACGGTTCGCCAGCTCCCCCCGGCCGACATACTCCGCCCGGAAGTGCGCGGTGAGCGAGTCCACACACACCAGCCGCACGGGATACTCCGAGTCCTCCTGTTCCTTCGCTATCTCCTGGGCCTTCTCGGCCAGCAGTATCTGGTGGTTTGAGTTGAACGCCTTCGCGACGTGAATGCGGTCGAGGATGGACTCCACCAGCGCCTCGAGGGCTTCCTCGTCGTCGGGACCGCCCTCGATCTCGCGGGCTTCCATTGCCGCGGCGATCACCTCGTCGTCCAGCCCGCGCACCATCTCGTCGATGCGCTCCGGCCGGAACGTGTCCTCGGAGTCGATGAATACGGCACTGCCTTCCAGGCCGCCGTGCTCGGCCGGTAACTGGACGTTCACCGACAACTGGTGGGTGATCTGTGACTTCCCGGAGCCGAACTCCCCGTACACCTCCGTTATCGACTGGGTCTCGACGCCGCCGCCGAGCATCTCGTCGATCTCCGGGACGAGCCACTTCAGCTTCCCGATGCGCTCGCGGCGCTCCAGCACGGCAGCACCAGTCTCGAACCCGCCGATGTCGGCGGCGTCGCGGGCGGCGTCGATGATGTCATGGGCGGACGACTCCCCCACATCAGCCTTGTTCGACAGCTCGCCCGGCGAGGCGACGGCAACCGACTGGAACGACTCGTAGCCGTTCTCCCGGAGCTTCTCGGCGGTCGCCGGCCCCACGCCCGGCAGGTCCTCGAGGTCTTCGCTTTTCGCCATACGACGACTGCGTTTCCCTCCCACATAAAGCCTCGTTTACACCTTGGTGAAAGTGAAATCGCACGGCGGAAGTCGTCCCTTTCGGGAGCGCGGCCGGAGGTTCAGGTGGCAGGCCGACTCAGAGGGGAGCGGCCAGCAGGCCCGCAGCCGCCGTCACCAGCGCTTCCCAAACGGAGAAACCGGTCGCGATGCTCAGCAGCGTGTCGAGCCCGAAGAAGGCGAACAGCGCCGCCCCCACGAGGTGGGCCTTCCGAAGATCGAACCGGTGGGAGAACCGGTGGAAGAACAGCGCGTTCGCCAAGCTCACCGGGAGGATGGCGAGCATCTCTCCGGTCCAGATAGCGGTCGGGAACGCGGCGTACTGGGCGGCCAGAGTAACCGTTATCAACTGGGTCTTGTCGCCGAACTCGCCGAAAGCCATCATCGCGAAGATGGGGAGAAAGCCGCCGAGCGCGTTGGGCACCTGCCTGTCGACGACGGGAACGCGCACGTCGAGTTCACCGCCGTCCTCGAGCACGGCCAACTCCGGCTCCGGCCCTCCGGCGTCGGGGGCGCTACGCACCAGCAATAGGGCGAACAGCAAGAACATCCCGGCGGTGGCGGCGTCCAGATACACCCCCGGGAGTGCCTCGGTCACACGCCTACCGAGCCACACCTCTACGGCGGTCCAGCCGGCGAAGGCGGTGCCGGCGGCGCCCACCACCAGCAGGGGGTTGAACCGCGTCGAGAGGCCGGCGATGATGAACTGTACCTTCTCGCCTGGAAGTACCCCGAGTTGTGCAACGAACGCGATGGCGGCAACCTCGAACCAGCCGGTCACGGCGACCACCCCAACCAGCTAACGGGATCGCTCATGTGAACGGATTAGACACTTCTAATGTTCAAGTTTGGGGCCTCTCTCCCCACGGGTGGGCGTCCCCCTCGGGCCATAGCGGGTACCAGTACTCCTTTTTCTCTTCGATGGTCAGTTCCCCGTCGAGCACGCTTTCCAGTTTGAACTCCGCGCTGCTGTCCCGCTCGCGGCGCCCCGTCGGGACGAACGGGTAGTACGCTCCCCGCCGGAAGGAGTACACCCAGTAGGCCGTTGTGTCGTCCTTCTCGAAGGCAAACAGCGCCGCCAGCAGCCGCGAGCCAAACCCCTCCTCGATGAACGTGTCCGCCACGAAGTGGGTGGTCGTCACCAGGTCCTCCGGATCGTCGTCGGCCAGCACCACCCACTGGTAGCCGTGGGCGTCGCCGACGAACCCCGCCTCCGTGCCGGTCTCCCTCTCGCCGGCCTCGAGGATGGCCCGTACCTCCCCCTGCATCTCGTCGAACTGTGAACTGTCGACGCCGGAGAAACACAGCGCCGCCTCCCCGGAGGGGTCGTAGCCTAGGTCCGCCTGCATCGTCACGTAGGCAGTGCTCATCCCGAACAGGTCTTCGGGGTCGGCTGGCCTGGTCGCGTCGGCCTCGGCGGCCAGCCCCAGCGCCGACCGCAGCGAGTCGAGGATGCCCATACCTCTGTTTGGGCGGTCCCCGGCTTGAGCGTGGCCCTACGCCAGCGCGTCCAGCCGGAATTCGAAGCCGACCGCCGGCACCTCTAAGTCGTGCTCGACGAGCACGCGCGGGTGGAGTTCACCGATCACGCCGACGTGCTCTCCGTCGATGACGATGGCGGCGGTCCGACCGTCGATGAACGAGGGATGCTCGGCCCGCGGGGTGGCGAGGTCGACACCGAACGCCCGCGCAAGTGCCGCCAGCCGCGCCTTGGCGTCCTCGTAAGAGACGTCCGTGCGCGCCAGTACTGCCGCCACCGTGCGGCGCTCGGCGGTGCCGGTCTCTTCCTCGCGGTCGACGTGCGCTGCGAACCCGACCTCCGCGAGGTCCTGGGGGTACGGTCGGTGGGTATTGTTGCCGAGCATCTGTACCAGCGACGGGAGCGCCCACGTTCGGACGATAGTGTACTCCTCGCTGTACGGCTCGGCGATGGTGATCGGCGGGGCAGCGCCGACCGCGTCGTGATCGGGGGAAAGCCCCATTCGATCGAAGCACTCGATCTCGCTGGTGAGATGGAAGTTCAGCGTGTCCTGGAACCCCATCCCCACGAGGGCCTCTCGGACGGCGTCCTCTAGCCGGGAGCGGGCGTGGCGCCCGCCGACGGTGGAAACGTCCGGGTAGCGCGGCGCCAAGTCGTCGAAGCCGTACGCCCGGCCAACGTCGTCGACCACGTCCATCGGATGGAGCACGTCCACCCGGTACGGGGGTATCTCCGCCTCGTAGGCGGGTTCATCCCCATCCACGACGGTCGTGCCCAGTCCCGACCGCTCCAGGTGATCGACGATCTCCTCCTCGGAGAGGGATACCCCGAGCACGCTCTCGATGGCCTTGTGGCGCACCGTCTTCGTCTTCGTCGAGAGGTCCGGGCGCACCAGATCACCTTCGTAGGGCGCAGCGTCTGGGTACTCCACGCGAGCCTCCTCGACACGGCCACCCCGGGCGTCCAGCGCGTAGCAGACGATGTTCAGCATCCGGTCGATCGTCCACTGGTCGGTGCCGGTCATCTCGATCAGGAGGTCCCGCGAGTCCGTGGTGACCTCCGTCCGGGCGCCGTTGATCACCGGCGGGAACGAGAACAGCCCGATCTCGTCGTAGATGGCCGGGTAGCGTCCGTAGTCGGCGACGAGATCGGCGTACGTTCCGCCGATGGGGTGGTCGCTCAGCACCTCGGCGGGAGTCATGTCCGTGTCGGCGTCCAGCGGGACGAACCGGTCGCCCTTAGACTCGACCCCGCGGTAGGTGATGGACTTCTCGCTCTCGCCGTAGGTACCGCCCTTCAGCATCGTCAGGTCGTGGATGCCGATGGCGGCCTTGCCGCGCCCGCGGCCGATGGTGGCGTGGAGCTTCTCCTGGAGCTGTATCAGCGACTCCAGTTTCCCCTCCGTGAGGTCCAGCCCGCGCACGACGGCGCCGGTGACGTAGGGACGCTCCTCAGGGACGGAGTCGTCGACGACGATCGTCCATTCCGGGTCGTTGACCGTCGGGAGGTACACGCCACGGTCGGTGCCGTACTGGTAGCGCAGCGACCGCGCCACCCCCTCTACGGAGAGTCGATCCAGCCGGTCGGGAGCGAACTCGAACTGGAGCTTCCCGTCGTCGGTCTCGCCCTCGAACTCCATGCCCAGTCCGAACAGGTCCTCCTTCAGTTGGTCGTCACCGCGCTCAGTCCCGGCCAGGTGCCGAAGCTCGTCGGTATCGATGTCGACGACAGGCATCAGTAGCTCACCTCCGCGTTCCGCAGGAACTCGATATCGGCGAGCGT
>CAZLOO010000115.1:0-6918 GCA_964561055.1 uncultured Halobacteriales archaeon | reverse complement strand
ACCGGCCCGGTCGGGTTGGCGCTGGTGTGCTCGACGACGACCGACGTGTCCCGATCGTCCAGTTCCCCGTACCCCCCCTCGCCAGCGGCTGCGAGCGTGCCCGAGAAGTAGGCCTCGCTCGGCAGGAAGTTGATGTAGGGGCCGCTGGTCTCGACGCTTCCGACGTACGTCGCTTCGGTCAGGTCGACCTCGGCGGCAATCTCGTCTGCCACCTGTGGGGGCGGGGCGCCGGCCTCGCCGGCCAGCCGGAAGGCGACGCTGGAGGCGAGCACGGCCTCGACGTCCGACGGCGGCTCCTCGATGCCGAGGTCGTCGGTGGCGTAGCCGGCCCCCTCGAGGGCGGCCGACAGCGCCACAGACACCTCCTCACGGAAACGCAGGAACATACGCGGCGTTCCCGTGGCGCCCGTATAGGCGTTTCCGAACCGCCCTGCTCAGTCGGCGGCCTCGGCCTCGGGCTCGTCCAGCTCCTCGAGGGCGCCCATCGCTGCCTCGCGATAGCCCTCGATGTCCTCGCCGTACTCCTCGCGGGCCATGCGGGCGTACTCGCCGCCGCTCTCGAAGCTGGCGACCCGCTCGACGGTGCGCAGCGCCGTCTCGACCACCCACCGGTCGCGGGTGTCGCTGTCGACGATGCTGATGGATTCCGGTCGCAGGGAGACGTTCACCCCGCCATCGTCCGTCTCGAACGTGCGGGGCTTGCCGACTACCGCGGCGTACGCCGGTGGCTCCACCTTTCGGAGCGTGCTGGCGGCGTCGGGCTGGTACTGTCCGGCGTACGTGAAGAACGTCCCCGTGGGGTCGACCACGCGGCCGCGCCAGATGTCGCCGTCGTTGCCGACGTTCTCGGTTTCCGTGAGCGTCTCGACGACGAACACGCGGTTGGCGCGGGCGCCGGTCGGCAACAGGGCGTAGACGGGCGCTCGCTCCTCCTCGGACTCGCGGAACTCGTAGGTGGCGTCGTTGAACTCCCGGGCGAACGCGCGACGGGCGACCTCGCGGGTCGGAACTTCCCCGGACATTTAGATCGACCTCGCCTTGATGAGCGCGTTCTCGGTGTCCACCGGCCCCAGTTGCTCGAACTCGTCGACCAGCAGGTACCGCCCGAACGTCGGCCCCCGGACGCGGTAGTAGCGTCCGAGGACGCCGGTACGCATCTCGTCGGCGACGACGGTGGTGTCCAGCGCGTCCATCGCCATCTCCTTTGCTTCCTGCAAGTCGATGCCGGTGAGCGCCTCGGTGGCCTCCCGGTCGAAGATGACTTCCTCGACGCTCTCACCGTCGTCGAGCACGCCCTTGATGCGGAGGTCGAACTCCCCATCGACCTCCCCGTGCTCGCTGCAGCGGCCGTTCTGGAGGACGCGGGTGCACTCCTCCTCCGGGCAGCGTTTTATCAGCCCGGAGCCGCGTTGGATGTCCACCAGCGCGCCCTCCAGTTCGACGGCGTCGTCGCCGACCTCTATTTCCTCATCGAGGCGCTGGATATCGGTGGTCCGGTTGAGCTTCACGGAGTACTGGCCCTGGTACTCGTCGGTGACGACGTTGCCCAGCCGGTAGGAGACTCCCTCCTCCAGGTCGGGGAGGTCGCTGGTCTCGAAGGCGACGAACCGTATCGTGCCGGACTCGTCGCCCAGCAGGCCCACCTGGCCGATGGACTCGTGACCCGGCTCCCAGAGGTCGACACACTTCGCCCGGAGGTCGACCCACTGCTCGTCGCTGTCGATGTCGGCGACCTGGACGAGGTCGTTGTCCCCGCCGCCGAGCTCGTCGCGCTCCATCCCGCTCTCCTCGAGGTAGGTGCTCTCCACCGACCGGCGCGCCTCCTCGACGGGGACGCTGTACTCCTCGACGAGGGTGCGCAGGCGCTCGTGGACGTCATCCACGTCCACGTCCAACTGGTCGGAGAACTGCTCGTGTATCCGTTCCGCGTGGTCTCGCAGGTCGCTCATGGTAGTCACGTCTCCGCGTGTTTTCGGTGGGAGACGTGCCAAGATTGATGCCCCATCCAATTAAGAGCCTCGCATGCAGAGTGAAAGTAAAGCCGCGCCGCTGAGCGGCTCTGCAGACCGATCAGGCCGCGCCGTAGTACTCGAGGGTTTCCTCGAGCGCGTCCAACAGGGCCGCCACCTTTCCGCGCCGGGCGGAATGGCCCATACAGCCGATCCGTAGCACCTCGCCGGCGAGATCGCCGAGCCCGGTCGATATTTCGATGCCGTGCTCCTCCAGTAGTCGGCCTGTGATCGCCGTGTCCTCGACGCCGGCGGGCACATGGACGGTGTTGAGGCTGGGCAGCCAGAACGACTCCTCGGCGTAACGCTCCAGCCCCAGCGCCTCGAGGCCATCGACCAGTCCCCCGGCGACATCGCGGTGGCGCTCCCAGCGGGCCTCGATTCCTTCCTCGGCGACCAGTCGGAGTGACTCCCGCAGGGCATACACGTTCGTGATGGGGGCGGTGTGGTGGTAGGCCCGCTCGTCGCCCCAGTATCCTTCCAGCAGGGAGAGGTCCAGGTACCACGACCGTGGGTCGGTTTCCCGGGAGAGTACCTTCTCCATGGCACGGTCAGACAGCGTGAGCGGCGACGCCCCAGGGGGACAGGAGAGGCACTTCTGGCCCGCCGAGTACGCTGCGTCTACGTTCCACTCGTCGATGCGGAGTTCCACGCCGCCCAGCGAGGTGACCGTGTCCGCGATGACGTAGGCGTCGTGGCTATGGGCGATGCTGGTGAGTTCCTGTACGGAGGGCTGGCGGACGCCGGTGGAGGTCTCGGCGTGGACGAAGCCGAACACATCCGGCTGGTGGGTGTCGAACGCCTCCTGGACATCCGCCGGATCCAGCGGCCGCCCCCACGGGGCGTCCACGGTGACCACTCGGCCGCCGGCACGCTCGACCATATCGGCCATGCGGCCCCCGAAGTAGCCGTTCGTCGGTACCAACACTGTCTCGCCAGGCTCTACAAGGTTGCACACCGCCGCCTCCATCGCCGCGCTCCCGGTGCCGGAGACGGGGATCGTCCACTTGTTGTCCGTCCGGAACGTGTACCGCAGCAGCTCTTGGACCTCATCCATCAGGTCGACGAACGAGGGGTCCAGATGCCCGACGAGAGGGGTACTCATCGCCCGGCGTACCCGCGGGTGGACGTCGCTCGGGCCGGGGCCCATCAGCGTTCGCGACGGCGGCGTCAGTTCATCCGTCTTCGGAACCTCCATATGTTCGACTGGATAGTCGGAGGAAAAAGGGGGTCGGATGCGGCGACAATTGGTCGCCTGTCCAGAGCCCGCTCCGAGGGCTTATGAGTCGGCCTCGCTTACCACTGCTGTGGCTATCACGGACAAGGTGTACCTGAAGAACCACCGGGAGATCGTCTCCCAGCTCGACCGGCGGATCCCCAAGAGCGCTTTCGCCGGGGCGACCCTGGAGCTGCTATACACCGGGGAGGACTTAGAGAAGCTGGACGACGCTACCCGGGACCGGTTGCTGGAGTTCGCAACGGATTTCTGCGACTGCGAAAGCGAGTCACAGCTGTACGGCGGCTACCCCGAACGGCAGTTCATGCGCTACCTGCTCGAACTCCGGGAACAGGGGCTGGGCCCGGACGCCATCGTCGACGTGATGGGCGACGACTACATGCTGTACGCCTACCCCGGCGACGTGCTGGGATTCCTGGACGATGCGGTCCGGACCCTGGAGGCGATGGAGGACTTAGCGAGGGTTGACGGCAGGAAGGAGGCGGCACGGCTGGCCGGCGAGCGGATCGACCGGCTGTCCTAACCCAGTCGGAACGGTTCCTCGGTGTTGCCGCTGTCGTCGAGGTCCTCCAGCAGAATGACCTCCTCGTCGTCGTACTCCTCCAGTTGCTGGGAGAGCTTCGTCACGTACTGCTTGTACTCGTCGAGCTGTTCGCGGAGGTGTTCGGCCTCCAGTTCGAGGCGCTCGTGCTCGCGGATGAAGCTCTTTGGTACCTCTACCTTCGGCGGGAAGCTCTCCTCTGGGCTAGTGCTGTCGTTGACCTCGTGTTCGGGGACGACCCGGACCTGTCCGTCGTGGGCAACGAGCTGGTCCACGTAGTCACGGAACACCGCCGACAGCGAGATGTCACGCTCCTCGGCGATGTCACGGAGGACCTCGAACGTGTCCTCGTTGACGCGAAACGAGATCGTCTTGTTCTTGTTGCCCATCGTATGGAGATTTATCGGACGGTCCCACTTAACGGTTTGTCAGACGCGCGCACGTCAGTCAAGCGAGTGCCGACACCAGGGCCGCCCCCTCGACGTACACTAGCCCCTCGCGGTCGGCGTATGCCCGGGCGTCGGCTGGCGACAGCGCCCCGCCTGTGTCGTCGTCCAGCATCTCGCAGCCGACGACCGCCGGCGGCCGCCCCGCCGCACTCGCAAGCGCTAGCCCCAGCTCCGTATGGCCCTCGCGCTCGGTCAGCAGCCCCGGGGCGCCCCGCAGCAGGTGGACGTGGCCGGGCGCGCGGAACTCCGCGGCGAAATCGAACGCCTCTGGCGCGCTCGCGGCGTCAGCCAGCGCCCGCACGGTGAGCGCGCGGTCCTGGTCGGTGATGCCGGTGTACGTCTCCCGGTGGTTTACCGTTAGCGAGAACGACGGCCGCACGTCGTAGCCGACGCTGTCGAACCGGCCGGCGGGGTGCTCGATCAGCTCGTGGAGGAAAGGGAGGTCGAACGCCTCAGCCGTCTCGTGGTCGAGCGCGACGAAGACGAGGCCGCCGCCGTCGTTGCGGAGCCGTGCGAGGTCGGCCGGAGTCACCGCGCCCGCGGGGTAGAGGATGTCCGTCTCCCCCTCGCGGTCGGCAGCATCGTGGACCAACACCGGGCGTCCGTCCGCGAACGCCCGCACCGCTCGATGGACGGTGCCGGCACCGGTTTCGAGCTCACTCCTCGACACGGACGCTCACCTCGTCGCCGTCGTCTATATCCAGCGCGTCCCGCAGCCGGTCCGGGGCGATGAGCTCCAGCTTGTCCTGGCCGTGGTGGGTCCGCTCGGGGGCGATGACGTGGGCGCCCTCGTAGCGCTCCCCGCCGTGCTCGATGGCCGCGGGCCAGCAGAACGCCGGCCCGTAGGTGCGGTCATCCCCTTCCCAGCCGTCGATACGGATCGGGTCCACGGAGTCCAACTCCGCCCGGCTGCGGATGCTGGGCTCGTCCAGTTCCACGTTCAGCGTCCCCGGGTACGGCTCGTAGCCCAGCTGCTCGCGGAACTGACGCATGTACCCCGGGAGAGTAATGTAGTGTTTCCCCTCGCCCATCCCGTCCGTGACGGCCCCGCGGAGCTGTATCTCCCGGGCGCCCTCGAAGATGCGCCGGTAGTCGGCGTACTCCCTGCGGAGCAGGCGCTCGCCGGCCGCGGTGGCGGTCACGAGCTGGCCGTCGCCGACCATCTCCCGCTCGACGAGCCCGGCCTCCTCGAGGCTTCGGAGGCGCCGGGAGGCTGTCTGTGTCGATACAGACAGCTGCTCTGCCAGCGCCGAGCAGGAGAGCTTCGTCGGCTCCTCCAGCGCGCCCGACAGCGCCAGCGTCTTCAGCGTTCGTCGGGCGTCGGCGTCGACGTCGCTCTCGCCTGACTGACCCGTCGCTTCTGCCATAACGGACCTGAGCCTCCCCGAGGCATAAGCGTATCGGAGATGGGATGCGTATCAGAAATGTTACGGCGGCCGGTCACACCCGCTACGTCTGCCGATACTCTGGGGCGATAGTGTAAACGTCTTTCGAGCGCGCCGCCCCGGGATGTCTGCCAAGCTTTTTGAACGGCTGTTCTCTAGAGACGGATGGATATGGGCTTCGGGAGCTACGACGAGTCCGAACAGGAGAACCAGGAAATCGAAACCAACCTCGACGACGAGAACTACAACGACGAAGACGCCGAGCACGACGGCGATGTGAACTTCGAATTCACCGAGTCGAACGACGAACTCCTCGACCGTCTCCAGGAAATAAAGGAGAACTGACCGGTGAAACCCGGGACCCGGGCCGTCGGCGTGGCCGACTCCTACGCCGCCGGCGCGTCCCGAAGCACCGTCGCGGCCGCCGTGGTCCGGGCGGACCGCACGGTCGATGGCCTCGCGTTCTCCACCCTCTCGGTCGGCGGTATTGACGCCACCGACCGCCTCCTATCCCTGCTGGACCGTCTAAACAGGCCCGACGCCGGCTACCTCTTCCTCTCCGGCATCGCTCCCGCTTGGTTCAACGTCGTCGACCTCCCTCGCCTCGCAGCCGAGACCGACCGGCCCGCGCTGTCGGTCGCCTTCGAGGACAGTCCCGGACTGGAACCCGCCCTGCGCGAGCAGTTCGACGGCGACACACTGACCGAGCGACTCGACATCTACGACGGCCTCCCGGAGCAGCGCCCGGTGGCCGTCAACGGCGAGCGGGTGTTCGTGCGCGCCTCGGGGCTCGACGACGACCCCGCCGCCCTCGTCCGGGGATTCACTCCCGAGGGCGGCCGTCCGGAGCCATTGCGAGTGGCCCGGGTCGCCGCCCGCGCGGGTGACGACCTCCGCCGATCGGACCGCGGTGGGCACGCTTAACCCCACGCCGCTCCCCGACCGTGCATGGGCGAGATGGACGGCCTCGCTGTTATCGACTGTCGGCGCTGCGAGGCGCTGTGTGACTCGCGCTCGCGCATCGTCAATGGCGTTGGACCAGCCGACGCCGACCTGCTGTTCGTCGGCGAGGCCCCCGGTGCACAGGAGGACGCCGAGGGCGAGCCGTTCGTCGGCCGCTCGGGGAGCGTGCTTGACGACGCGCTACGCGCGCAGGGGCTGGCCCGGGCAGACGTGCGGGTCACCAACTGCGTCCGCTGTCGGCCACCGGACAACCGCGACCCGACGGGCGATGAGTTGGTCAACTGCCGGGAGTACCTGGAGCGGGAGGTCGAACTCATCGACCCCGAGCTGATCG
>CAZLOO010000114.1:0-6970 GCA_964561055.1 uncultured Halobacteriales archaeon | reverse complement strand
GGGAGAGGTGATGGAGGCGCTGCGCGAGAAGTTCCCCTACGAGCAGATAGCGGGCAGCGCAGACCTCCGCGAGGCACTCGCAGGTGGCTCGGCGGCCGAGCCCCGCGCCTCCGACGGCGGCGCCGCCCGCCCGGCGCCTTCGGGCACCACGACCAGAGAGTTCCCCGTCCCCGACCCCGAGCCGGAGGTGGACACGGAGGCTGACCCCGACGACGAGACAGAGCAGGCCCCTCCCACCGAGCCCGACGACGGATCCGCTGGGGAGAACGCTAGCGACGTGGACGGCGGCGAGGCCGACGAGAGGGAGGACGAACCGGCGGCGGAGTCCGGGTCGGACCTCGAAGCGGAGCCCGAGCCGGAACCGGAGTCACTGCGAGGCCACGTCCGGACGGTCATTGAGGCTGGGAGCGGCCAGGTGCGGCTCCTTGACGACGGGCTGGACACTGTTGAAGAGGCGCCGGTGGAGGACGCCTTCAGGATCGTGCGCGATGCCGACCCGGTGCCCTTCGCGGTGGTGTTGGATGGTGAGCTGAGTCAGCGACTGCTGGATGTCGCCGCCCAACGGGGTGTCGAGCAGATCGTCGCCGCCGCAACCGGCGAGTTCGTCAAGCAGCCGACCGGGGTCCGGATCCGCACCGGCGAGCAATTGCTCGCGGCGTAGCAGAGCGCAACACCTACGCCCCGGGCGCTGTCACCCGGTAGCGTGACAGCCGACAATAGTGTCGCAATCCCGGACGAAGTCGCGGCCCTCGCGCGGCGGTACCGCCGGATAGAGCGGCCGCTAAGCGGGGCCGTCGCCCTGTCGGTCGGTGTCCTCGGGATTGCGGCACTGACCGTGCTTCCCCTCTCCAGAGGCGTGCTCGTGGTCGCGGTGCTTGTAGTCGCCGTCCGGGCGCCGCTGCTGCGACGGACCGGTCGGACCGTGTTGGCGACGGACATTCCCCCGGACGCGGTGGCGGTAGACTTCGGGAGCGCTACTCCGCCAGTGCTCCCGTTCCAGTGGGGTGTCGCCGACACCGTTAAGCGCACCTCCGACGGCGGCCGTTACGAGTTCTCCTACCTGTTCGGGCTCCGGTCGCTAACGATGAAGACGGCGTTCCGGCAGACCGACGACGGCGGCGAACTCGTTGTCACGGCCGCCGACCGGCCGTGGGCGACCTACACCGTCACCACCCGCGAGGAGGACGGCCGGACTGCCGTCGAAGTCGGGCTGTCTTCCGACCGACGGTTCGGGCTCCGCCGGGTCCCACAATGGCTGGTCGCCGAGCACTACCGGGAGGCGGCGCTGTCGGCTCAGGGGTACACCGTGCTTGAGCGGGAGAGCTCGCTCGGTCCCTAGCTATGCCTCGCGGGCGAGCACCAGCCCAGCGCCGCTCTCGAACCGGTCCGTTGGGCCGACCACCTCGAAGCCGCAGGCCCGGTAGAACGCCCGAGCAGGCTCATCGTCGGCGCGGACGGAGAGCCGGAGCTCAGACTCAGGCCCCGCCGCAAGCGCGTCCAGCAGGGCGGTACCGTGGCCCTGGCGGCGGTGGTCCGGGGCGACGGCGAGTTCGGCGACGTAACAGGTGTCTCCGTCAGCCAGGGCGAGCGCGTACCCCACCAGGTCGCCGTCGACCGCAACGGGACAGCGTGGACCGCCCTTGACGAGGGCGAGATCGAGTAGGTCCGGTGCCGGCTCGGGAACGGCGGCCCGCTGGATGGCGCGCAGCGCGGGGCCGTCGGCCGGGATGGCGGGACGGACGGAGGTCACAGCAGCGATGTAGGGTCGGGAATGGCGACGATACCGAGCGAAGCCGCCAGTGTTACTGCGACCAGCGCTGCCGACAGCGTCGCCAGGAAGTTGACGGCCATGTTGCCCAGCAGCTGTCCCTCGACAGTGGCGCCGAGCAGGCTGTCTACGACCATTCCGGCGACGCCGGCAGCGATAATAACGCCGGCGGCGACGGCAGCGAACTCAAAGAATGCGACCGCGATGGCCGCTTCGATTGCGGCGCCGGCGCCCCCTGCGACCAGCCCCTGCCAGGTGACGCCACCGTCGGTGCCGGGCGCGACCCGCTCAAAGGTGGTGAGCAGCCGGGGGTCGTCGAACAGGCCACCGATCTCGCTGGAGAGTGTGTCACTCATCGCGGCCGCGACGGCGCCGGTAAACGCGAACAGGAACAGCTGATCGGAGACGCCGGTCCGGACGGCGGTGGCGGCGCCGAGGACGGCAACCAGCGCCACCGCCGAGTTGGCGAGCACGTTGCCACTGCCCCGGGCCCCCTCGTTCTCTTGAGCGATGCCGCGCTCGCGCTTGCGCTCGTAGCGAAATCGGGTTGAGAGCCCACCGATGGCAAAAAAGGCGATCAGCACCGCAAACCAGCCGTAGCCGCCGAGCACGACCGTCAGCAGCGCCAGCAGCACGCCGGTGAGCATCCCCGTGATGGAAGCGGTCTCCAGCGCGTAGGAAATGTAGCCCAGGACCACTGCGACCACCAGGCCGACAACCACCCGCATAGGGGTGCCTGTTGGGAGGGTGGCGAGCAGCCACAGCGCTAGCGCGACGCTGACGACCACCAGCGCGTCGTCGCCTTCGTACAGCGCCGAGCGTAACAGGGCTGCCAGCAGCGCGCCCGCAGCCGCTAGAAATAGTGCGTCCGCCGGGACGAACGGCTCGGCGGTGACACTCGCCACAACCAGTTGAGCGGCGAGGGCTGCGCCGAACGCCGCGGCGGCGAAGGCGGCGGTGTGGGAGAATCGGTTGTCCGTCAGCTCTTTCGCGCCGGTAGCTGCGAGGCCGCCGTAGACCAGCAGCAGGGTGGCGGCGACGAACACCCGTAGTGGCATCCCGAACTGGAAGGCGACCATCACAAGCGCGGCGACAGCGAGACCGAATCCTGCCAGCGAGTAGAGGCGCCCCTCCTCATAGTCGCCGGGGCGGGCGAACGTCCCGAACATGGCGTCGTCGTCGCCGGTGAGTAGGCCGAAGGCGGCGATCAGCAGGAACGGGAGGGCGGCGGCGACGGTGACGGCGCGGATCTCACCCCCAACCGTGGGCGGGGCGTCGACGGTTGTTCCGAGCACCTCGGCGCCGACTAACGCGGGCGCAAGCAACGACAGCGACCCGACGAGCGCGTACGCGCCCGCCCGTCGGACTGCGGAAGACACGCTACTGGCTTTTCCGGACGCTCACTTAAGCGCCCCGGGACGCCCCCGGCTCAGTCTGTCCGTGGGATGGCGACGGCCCCCGCGATGAAGCCGACCGGCGCCAGGACTGCGAGCACCGCCAACGGAACGAGCACCGACGCCGCCTCGCCGGCCAGCGGCCAGTAGGTCACCGCCCGGACGCCCCGTGCGAACCAGGTGAGCGGTGACAGCGACAGCGCCGGCACCAGCCACGCCGGCAGCAAAGAGGGGGTGACGAACGTCTCCGAGAGAAAGAGGAGGGGCAACGCAATAGCGTTGGCGGCGGCGATAACACCGTCCTGAGAGTCGGCGACCCGACCGAGCACGGCGCCGACACCGCAGAACACCGCCACCGCGAGCGCCACCAGCGGCAATAGCGCTACCAGTCCCGGGCCGACGGCGACGCGCGCCCCGGTGAGCGGCATCAGCGCCAGCACAAGCATCGCCGCGATGCCGACGACGGCAGTGTTGACCAGCGTCTGAGCGAATAGCCACTCGGCGCGGGACAGCGGCGTCGTCGCCAGCTTCTCGAAGCGGTTCCCCTCCCGACCGCGGGCCACCTCGCTGCCGACACGGGACAGCGGTGTGAACAGCACGACAACGGCCAGGTAGCCCGGCAGGTAGTAGCCCGCCGGCTGGGCGAACAGCCCACCTCCGGCCGGGGTGCCCACGAGCACGCCAAAGATGACGATCAGCAGGAATGGAAAAAAGAATGTAAAGAACACCGCGGTCCGGCGCCGCAGGAACGAGCGGGTTGCGGCGATCACCTCGGAACGTATCCGGCCGATCCGAGTCACGCCACCACCTCTGCGCGAGCGAGCGTCTGGCTTCCCTCGCGGCCGGTGAGCGCGAGATACGCCGACTCCAGGTCCGGTTGGCGCCAGGCGAGCGCGCCGTACCCGATACCGGCCGTATCCAGGCTATCCAGTACCGGCCCGATGTCCTGAGGCGCTATCCCTTCGATGATTAGCTCCTGGCCCCGGCTGTCAACGCTAGCGCCGGCGCCAGCGAGCGCGTCCAGCGCCCGCTCTGGATCACTGTTCTCGTCGAGGCGGAGTTCCAGCCGCGGTAGGCCGCCGTGCTCGGCGACGAGCGTCTCGGGGGTACCCTCAGCAACCAGTTGTCCCCCGGCGAGCATCCCGACCCGGTCGGCCAGCCGCTCGGCCTCCTCCATGTAGTGGGTGGTGAGTAGGACCGTGGCACCCCCGTCGGCTAGCCTCTCGATCAGCCCCCACAGTGACCGGCGCCCGGCGGGATCGATGCCGGTGGTCGGCTCGTCAAGCACCAGCAGGTCTGGGTCGTTGACCAGTGTGGTGGCGACGCAGGCCCGGCGCTTCTGCCCACCTGAGAGGGTCTCGTACCGGCCGTCGGCGTCGTCCGCGAGGCCGACATCCGCGAGCACCGCATCAGTCGGCCGACGGTCGTCGTACAGGCCACCGTAGTAATTCACCAGTTCGCGGGCAGTGAGTCGGGCGGGCGGATCGAACTCCTGCGGGAGTAGGCCGAGCCGTTCGGTGTCCGCGTCGTGTGCGGGGGCACCGAACAGGGTAACGGTGCCCTCGTGATCGGTGGTGCCGGTGAGCGCCCGGACGAGGGTCGTCTTGCCGGCGCCGTTGGGCCCGACCAGCGCGTACACCTCCCCGGCGTCCACTGAGAGCGAGACGCCGTCCAGCGCGACGACTTCCCCGTACTCTCGGCGCACGTCTTCGGCGACCACGTGCATGGTTGCGGTGGTTGTGCGCCGCGCTTGAGGGTTCGGTTTCACGACCGGAGTTGGTCGTCTCTCGTGGCCACGTCGGGTGTGTACCCCCGTTGTGAGCGTGCTAAGGGAACCTAACCGTGTCGCGGCGAGCTACGACCCAGCACTGACATCCAGAGACCTCCGAGCGGTTCCGGTCGCGCGGCTCGCTACGCTCCTCACTCCTTCGCCCGGCTCAATCGGCTGATCGGCCTGACGTCCCGGGCGAAAAAAGGGCCGTCCCCGACGACTCTGCCGCCGACTGCTCGTGAGAGCCCCGCAATCCCGACGCTCGTCCGTCGCTCCTGGCGGCGCAAGCACGCGGGTCTGGACTTTTCGGTTGTTCCCGGCCGCGGCGGGAGCGGCCGCAATGGCAGTCTGACAAGCTCGCGAAAACGAGGGAAACCGGCCGGGTCGACCCGGTACAGCCCTGCCATCTACATCCGCTCTCGGACCTCACGTACGATAGCGTCGACGTCGTACTCGTCGTCGTCCTTCTCGAAGACGGTCTCGCCTTCCACCCGGACCGCGAGGACGCCGTGGTCCCCGGTCACCAGCGCTACCTCCTCCAGTTGCTCGCGCAGGGTCGACAGCAGGGCGTGCTGTATCTCCTCGGCGCGCTCCAGAAAGCCACACGGGACGCAGTATTCTATCTCGACTCGCGTCACGACCGGAGCTTCGCGGCCGCACGCCAAAGACCCACCGACGGGCGCCAGGTCAGGAGGATAACGGTCACCACGAACACCACCGTCGAGAGTCCGTATGACTGAGCCGACGCGGCAGTGGCCAGCGCGCCTGCGCCGCCGACGAATCCGGAGACAGCCGCGGCAACGATCGGAAGGGTACAGGAGACACAAGAGAACAGCCCTAGCACGCCTGCCGCGAGGCCGCCGGCGGCGTCGAGCATGGTCACCGAGACCAGGTACGCCAACACGATGTAGCCGAACAATTTGAACGGTAGCACCACCAGCCGGAGGGCAGCGCCGCTGTAGACGAACGCGGGGCTCCATCCGGGGGGGAAAGCAAGCGACACCCGAGCGCCGGTTGCGGCCGCGCCGACGCCGGGGCCGTACAGCCCGCCGGCGTACCCCAGCACAAGCAGGTAGCCGACGCCGATACCTGCCGCGACCGCCCGGCGCCGGAGAGAGGCGGCGGGCATCTCGGTGCGGGCAAGCGCCCAGACAGCGGCGTTGATCCAGACGAAGGGGACCAGCAGGTAGCCGTAGAAGGTCAGTGATGTCGGTAGACCCGGAACCACTAAGAGATAGACCACGACCACGAGCAGTTCCGCCGACAGCAGCGCTACCCCGCCAACGATGGTGTCCGGGGCTGGTCGGAGCCGGGTGACGGTGCTCATACGGCGAGTGTGTCTAAGAGCACCGCAAGCAGCAGCGTCCCAAGATAGGCGTTGGAGGCGTGGAAGGCGCGCAGCGCGGCGCCGCGTGTGCGCTCGCGGTGGAGACGAACGACTGTCCAGAGGAACACCGACCCGAGCGTGACCGTCGCCCCGGCGTACAGCCAGCCGAGGCCGGCCAGCGCCGTTAGCGCGCCCGCCGCTAGCAGCGTCGCCGCGAGGTAGTACAGCACATGCTTGCGGGTGACGGTCTCGCCGCGCACCACCGGGAGCATCGGGAAGCCGCCGCGCTCGTAGTCCTCCCGGTAGGCCATCGCGAGGTTGTAAAAGTGCGCCGGCGTCCAGAGGAAGACCACTCCTGCTAGCATCAGCCCGGGGAGGCCGATACTCCCGGTGACGGCGGCCCAACCGATGAGCGCCGGGAGCGCGCCGGCAGCGCCACCGATGACAGTGTTCTGGGTGGTGTTGGGCTTCAAGAGCACCGTGTAAACGACGCTGTAGAACAGTATCGCCACTAACCCCAGCGCCGCCGCCAGGAGGTTTACCCCGAGGAATGCCCACAGCGACGCCACCGCCAGCACCCCGCCGAAAACGACAGCGTTCGCGACGGGAACGGTGTGTGTCGCGAGCGGTCGGTCGGCTCTGCGCTCCATGCGAGCATCGCCGTCGCGCTCCAGAACGTGGATGAACGTGCCGCTGGCGCCGATGGAGAG
>CAZLOO010000113.1:0-6974 GCA_964561055.1 uncultured Halobacteriales archaeon | reverse complement strand
GAGCCACGTTCCCCCAGGCTTATGAGGCGGCCGCTAATACTGAATGTAATGCGGCAGCTGACCATCTGGACAGTCGTGGAGAAAGGATGAGACGGGGCGTAGTCGTCGCGGTAGTGCTGGCCGCCGTTGCGGGCGCCGCCGTCGGCCCGGGCGTGGTCGTCGGGGCGGTCATCGGCAACCCGGTGTTGAGCGCGTCGGTCGCCGACAATACATTCTCCCCCGGCGACGACGGCCGGCTGTCCGTCTCGATCAGCAACGCCGGCGAGATTACCACTGGGTCGGCGCGCAACCCGAGCGCCGAACAGCGGGTGATGACCGCCCGCGGTGTCACCGTCAAGCTGGCCGCCGGGAACGCGCCAATCAGCGTCGAGACAAACACCGTCGCGTTGGGGGCGCTGACCGACGGCGCCGTCCGGGAAGCGCCGTTTGTGGTGCACGTCGACGAGGACGCCGACCCGGGGAGCTACACCGTCGAGCTGACAGTCGAGTACACGTATACTCGGACCATCGGCGAACTCGGCGAGCAGGTCCAGAACGAGCGGACCGTCGACGAGACGTTCCAGCTGACCGTCGAGGTCGAGCCGACCGCCAGGTTTGAGGTGACCGACGTGGAGTCGACGGTCGCCCCCGGCGAGCGGGGCCGGGTAGCGGTTACCTACCGGAACGTCGGCTCGGCGCCCGCCCGCGACGCCGCGGTCACCCTCCAGTCAGCAAACGCCGGGCTGACTTTCTCCGGGGCGCCCAGCACGGAGTCGTACCTCGGGACTGTCCGGCCCGGCGAGTCGGTCACCGTCGAGCAGACCGCCAGCGTCGCTGCCGACAGCACCGACCGCTCGTTCGCGCTCCACTCGACGCTCGCCTACGAGGACGACGACAGGATCCAGCGCCAGGAACGGCTCACTACAGGGCTCGCCCCCAGCAACGAGGGATCGTTCGCCGTCGCGAACGCGGAGTCGTCCGTGGCCGTCGGTGATACCGGCAGCATCACTCTCGCGGTTACCAACACCGGCGACCAGGACCTAACCGACGCAACGCTCACTGTCGAGTCCTCGAACGCGGCGCTGACATTCGGCGGCGCCCCCACAGCGCGCACGTTCGTCGGGGACTGGGCGGCCGGCGAGACCAAGCGCGTCGCCGTCGAGGCGAGCGTCGCACCCGACGCCGTACGGCGCGCCTACGCCGTCGACGCTACCGTCGCCTACGAGAACGGCGAGGGGCTGGCCGTTCGCTCGGAGACGCTGACTGCCGGCGTCACGCCCGCCGAGGAACAGTCGTTCGCCCTTGAGGGGGTCTCGGCGGCCATCCGGGCCGGCGAGGACGGCTCGCTCTCGGGGACGGTCGTCAACGAAGGTCCCGGCACCGTCGAGAACGCTGTGCTGGTGCTTCAGCCGGTCGGGCCCACCCTCGAGGTCAGCGAGACGGAGTTCGCTCTCGGTGACGTCGCCTCCGGTGAGTCCGTCGAATTTGCCTACGAGGTCGACGCCAGCAGCGCCGCAGTCGCGGGCCCCCGGCAGTTCACCTTTGAGGTGCGCTATCAGGACGCTGATGACACGACCCGCCGGAGCGACCCGCTGTTTGCGCGGGGGACGGTCCAGCCCGAGCGCGACCAGTTCGCTGTCGAGCCCGCCGCGGCCTCGTTCGCGCCCGGCGGGTCCGGCCGCCTGGAGCTGCGGGTGACCAACAACGGCGACCGGCCGGTGTCGGCCGTATCGGCCAAGCTGTTCGCCGATGACCCGGTCTCGGCCGACGACGACGAGGCGTTCGTCGATCGGCTCGCCCCCGGCGAATCGACGACGATCATTTTCGAGGCGAGCGTCGCCGGTTCCGCGCTGACCGGTAAGTCCTACCCGGTCTCCGTCGACTTCCAGTACGATACCGATGACGGGGACACGGAGCTGAGCCGCACCTATCGGGTGCCGGTGACCGTCGAGCGGCAGGACGACAGCGGGGGCGGCCTACTGGGCGGGCTCCTCGGGCTCCTTGAGCGCCTCGGCGGCTCGTCGGTCGGCGGCGTCCCCCCGGCGTCGGCCGTCCCACTGGCGGGCGCCGCCGGGCTGCTACTGCTGGGGATCCTCGGGAGTCGGCGGCACTGAATGGACGTCGAGTCGATCGTCGCCCGAGTCGACCGCTTCGTCGTCCAGCGGGCCGGGACTGTGGTGTTCGCCTTCCTGCTTCTGACCGCCGGGTTCGCCGTTGGCCTGGGGCAAGTCTCGACGGCGTCGGGCACCGACGAGTTCACCACCGACGTACCGGCACAGGCAGCCTTCGAGGACGTCCAGCGAGAGTTCTCGGATCCCTTCGCCGCCGGCACGGCGAGCACGACGCTGATCCAGCGTGAGCCGAACGTACTGGCCAAGCCGGCGCTGCTGCGGATGCTTCGTACCCAGGAGGCGCTCGCGGACCGTACCGGCCTCCGGGTGACCGACAGCTCAAGCCCTGCGAACGCGGTGGCCCGGCAGCTTGACCCCACAGCGACTACCCTCGAGGACCGGATCGACGCCGTCGAGCGGGCCACCCCTACGGCGATCGACCGGGCCGTCCAGCGCGCCGCCGAGCGCCCGGGATTCAGTAGTTCGCTGTCGAACGATTTCAACGCTCGGTCGGCGACGGCCTCGGCGGCGATCGGCACGGTCACCCACCGGATACCGGAGCGCTCGGTCAGCGGGGGCGGGCCCGGCGGCGGGTCGGGGTCGCCGATCACCCGCATCCAGACCGAGGCGACCCGGGTTGTCGACGGCACCGCCGGCGGCCGAATCACCGTGTTCGGCAGCGGCATCATCAACGACGAGTTCTCGCGGGTCATCTTCGACTCGCTGGCGATCGTCGTCCCCGCGGCGGCGCTGTTCATCCTTCTGTTTCTTGTGGTGGCGTTCCGGGACCCGTTCGACCTGCTGCTGGGCGTGGTGTCCCTGGTGATGACGATCGTCTGGACGTTCGGATTCACCGGGCTGGTCGGCGTCCCGTTCTCGCAGCTGCTGATCGCAGTGCCGCCGCTGTTGCTCGCGGTGGGCATCGACTTCGGCATCCACTCGGTCAACCGCTACCGCGAGGAGCTGGACGAGCACGACAGCGACGGCGCAATGACGGTCGCCCTCCGGCAGCTGCTCGTCGCGTTTTTCATCGTCACCGGCACCACCGTCATCGGCTTCTCGGCTAACGCCACGAGTTCGCTGGGCCCGATCCGCGAGTTCGGGCTGATCGCGGCCGTCGGCATTACCTTCACCTTCCTAGTGTTCGGCGTGTTCCTCCCGGCCGCAAAGCTGTGCGTCGACCGGCTGCGCGAGCGGGTCGGCGTCCCGGCGTTCAGCCGGTCGGCGCTCGGCGGTGAGGGATCGCTGCTGGGACGGGTGCTGGTCAGCGGCGTCGTCGTCGCCCGGCGGGCGCCCCGCGCGTTCTTGGTCGCGGTCATCCTCCTGTCGGCGATTTCGGGCGCCTACGCCACGGGCATCTCGACCAGCTTCCAGCAGGAAGACTTCCTCCCTCCCGAGGAAACCCCAGCGTACCTCGACGACCTTCCCGAGCCATTCCGGCCGGGAGACTACTCCGTCACGGCGACGCTGAACTTCTTAGAGGCCAACTTCCAGGCAGGCAACCAGCAGTCTGTGACCGTCTACGTCGTCGGGCCGATGGAGCGCGACCAAGCCCTGGAGGCGCTCTACCGCGGAGGGGAGGACCCGCCCGAGGGATTCGTCATCGACGACCGGCGGGCCAAGTCACGTTCGATCGTGACGGTAATCCTGTCCTACGCCGAGCAGGACCCGGCGTTCGCCGCGCTGATCGAGCGCAATGACCGCAACGACAACGGTGTCCCTGACGACAACCTCGACGAGGTGTATGACTATCTAGAGTCCTCGCCGGCCGCCCCCCAGGCCAACGGCGTGCTCGCCGACGACCGCCGGAGCGCCCGAATCGTCTACACCGCCGAGGGCGATGTCCCACAGGACGAGTTGGCCGCCGCCGGCGAACGTATCGCTACACGGCAGCGCTACGACGCCACCGCCACCGGGCAGACGGTCGTGTTCCAGGCGGTGTCAGGCGTCATCCTCCGGTCGGCGGTCACCAGTCTAGCGCTGGCACTCGCCCTGACGGCGCTGTTCCTAGTAGCCATCTACCGGCTGCTCACCGGCTACGCCTCGCTGGGGCTGGTCAACCTCGTGCCGGTCGTGCTGACGGTGGCGACACTGGCGGGCGCAATGCGGCTGTTCGGGGTGCCGTTCAACGCGCTGACGGCGACGATCCTGTCGATCACTATCGGCCTGGGCATTGACTACTCCGTCCACGTCGTCCACCGGTTCGCCGACGAGTATAGCGAGCGCGAGCTGTTCGACGCCCTCGAGCGGACCGTCCGTGGGACCGGCGGCGCGCTCACCGGCTCGATGCTGACGACGGTCACCGGTATCGGAGTGCTCGTGCTGGCGATCACGCCGATCCTCGGCCAGTTCGGGCTGCTCACCGGACTGTCGATCCTGCTGGCGTACCTCGCCTCCGTGTTCGTCACGCCGTCGGTGATCGTGCTCTGGGCCCGGGGCCGCTCGTGGCTGGGGTTGGCCGATCCGGGCGCCGATCCCCGGTAACGGCCCGGCGACGTTCCGCCGTGCAGCGATCGCCAGCCTCACCCCCAGCGGTCCCGGATAGTCTCGAACCGCTCCAGATCGTGGCCCAGCAGCACCTCCTCGTCGGGGATGTCGTAACGGCGTTGGAGGTCCTTCGCGTGCTGCAGGCTCTCGAACCAGTCGTAGTTCGACCACAGCAGGCTGGTCGCCATCGCCTGCTCGCCGGCGTAGTTGGCGGTCACGTACGCCTCGTCGCCGACCACCAGCCGCGGCTCGTCGGCGTGGATCAGCGCCCCAAGCAACCCGGGCGTGTGGCCCGGCAGGTGGACCAGTTCCACTCCCTCGAACGGCTCCGTGCGGTCGCCGTGGACGACCTGCCAGTTCAGGTTACGGTCGAAGTCCGACCCCAAGTAGGCGATCGAGCCCTCGTCGGTGTTGGCCGAGAAGTAGGCAAATGGTAGCTCCTCGCGATGGACATACACCGGGGTATCGGTGTCAGCGAAGTGGCGCAGCCCCCCGGCGTGATCGAGATGGAGGTGGCTCATCACCACGGCATCGATCCCCTCCAGCCCGTAGCCCGCGGCCATGAGGTCGTCCTCCAGGTGGTGCTGGTCGGCGTCGACGTGAGCGAACGCCTCGTACAGCGGCGCCGGCCAGTAGCCGTCGCCGGCCTTGGGATGCGAGCCCGTGTCGAACAACACCGTCGCTTCCGGTGTGTCGATCACGAGGTTCCAGACGGCGAACTCCTGATACTCGTGTTCAGGGTGGCGATCGGAGGCGGTGGCCACAGCGTGGCCGTCGACGACGAAGTTGCGGTCAGCGTGAACCCGGCCGCGGTCGAGCAGCGTGCAGTCGATGTCGGGCATCATCGGTCGTTGTGGCGGGGCGGCAATAAGCGGGGGCGCTCCGACACCAGCAAGGCCTCGCGGGCTGGCCTAGAACCCGGGCAGGTTCGCTAGCTCTCCGGGATTAGGGTTCTCGAAGGCCTCGCGGGCGATTACCCGCTTGTGCACCTCGTCGGCACCATCAACGATACGGAACGCCCGCACCGCCTCGTAGAAGTCAGCCAGCGGGAGATCCCGCGAAATGCCGGCGCCGCCACAGCACTGCACAGCGAGGTCCACCGCATCCTGTGTCGTCTGAGCCGCGAACGTCTTGCACATCGCCACCGGGATGCGAGCCTCGCCGCCGGCGGCGATCTCGCTGGCGGCGTGGCGCACCATTGTCCGTGTGGCGTGGAGCCGGGTCTGCATGTCTGCGATAGCGTAGCGGGGGGACTGCTTCTCCGACAACGCGGAGCCGAACGCCTCCCGTTCGTCCATGTAGGCGACGGCGACGTTGAGCGCCCGCATCGCCATTCCGGTGAACCGCATACAGTGGGTGAGCCGGGCGGGGCCGAGCCGCTCCTGAGCGTGGGTGAACCCCTGGTTCAGTTCGCCCAGCAAGGCGTCCTCTGGCACCCGGACGTTGTCGTAGCGGATCTCCGCGTGGCTCTCGGGCACCAGCGCTTGACCGAGATGAGGGATGTCACGCACGATCTCCACTCCGTCGGTGTCCGCCGGGACGAGAAATAGGGAGGTGCCGGCGTAGGGATGGGCGTCCATGTTCGTTCGGGCCATCACGATGAACACGTCGGCCTCGGTGCCCTGCGTGGTCCACCACTTGTGGCCGTCGATCACCCACTCGTCGCCGTCGCGCTCGGCGGTGGTCCGGAGCATCTTCGGGTCGCTCCCGCCCCCGGGCTTGGGTTCGGTCATCGAGAACCCCGAGCGTATTTCCCCCGCGACCAGTGGCTCCAGCCACTCTCGCTTCTGGCGCTCCGTGCCGACCAGTTCGATGGTGTGCATGTTTCCCTCGTCGGGAGCGTCCACCCGCATCGCGGGTGCGCCCAGCAGACTCCGGCCGGCCTCCTCGAACAGCGGCAGCACGTCCCGGAAAGAGTGTCCCCCGCCGCCGTGCTCCTGGGCGATCTGCGGGCAGTAGACGCCGCGCTCGCGGGCCGCCTCCCGGAGGTCGGCGATGACCTCCTCGCCGACGGGGCCCTCCCCGAGATGCTCGCGCTCGACGGGGATGACGATCTCGTGCATGAACGCCCTCGCCCGCTCACGAAGGTCACGAGCGGCTGCCGTATCGTCGTAGCTAATCTCCATACCCGGGGCTCGGCGCGGCGGCACGTAAATCGATGGGGCGGTAGCTCTTTGAGAGCCGACGTCCACGCGAGGGTATGGACGCCTCCGACGAGTACTACAGGCGAATTGTCGACGAGGAGGCGCTAGCGGCGTACTTGGAAGCCGAACTCGGGGCGGCCGGGAGCTACGAGGTCCGCCGACACGCCGCAGGCCACTCCAACGAGACGCTGTTCGTCACCTGGGGGGACCGCGAGATGGTGCTGCGCCGCCCGCCACCGGGAGAGACCGCCGA
>CAZLOO010000112.1:0-6978 GCA_964561055.1 uncultured Halobacteriales archaeon | reverse complement strand
TGTGAGTGACCTAAAGATGGAAGTAAAACGTTGTATATAATGAAGTAATGGGCGATACCACCATGCTTGATGACGAGAGGTCCGCTGATGATAATGTGTGCCCGGCAGTAACTGGTGAGTTCCCATCGATAGATGACGCGTGCTGCAAGGTTGAACGTGTCGCTGAAGCGTACAGTCTCGAGGGTCTCGACGCCGAACTCCGTCGACGTCGCGAACAGAACGACGCGACACTCCATGAGCTCGCAGGGTATCTCAACGAGCGGTTAACAGCTGTCGCACTCAGTGCGGCCGAAATCGATCTTGATGCCGAGCCGGGGACCGTGTATGCGGCAGTCCGGGACAGCGACGAGATCGACATTGGTCGGCGCGATGAGATCCAGGAGACTGTGGCCGGTCATCTCGACATCGACCGGCTGCGAACGGATTACACGTCACACGAAACGATCAGAAAACACCTCAATGATCATCTCGACATCTCTACATCCCAAGGAGCGATTGAAAACGCCGAAGAGCTCGAAGAGGCTCTCCGGACGTACGAACAACAGTACGAAACTGCTGTCGTGGGCGCATTAGAGCGGGCCAGCGAGCAGGGCTTCATCTCAGGTGGCGCCTTTCGTGTGTTCAGTACCCGGGTCGAATGCCAGCGTTGTTCTACCACATACCGGCTTGAGGAACTCCTTGCCAGTGGTGGCTGCGATTGTCGGGAGTGATCTACGTCGTGCCTTTATATTAGATCTTTCAGACCGTGTCTTCTAAGTGGGGTGCTTGTATACTGTTAGCTATCACTCATGTCTGGCTCCGAACGCGGTCAATCATCAAACCCCCAAGCGCGTGGCGTGGATACTGAAGCAAATGACCGGAGAGTGACTGATGCTGGTCCCGACGGTGAAAGCGCCACTCTCCACATTGAAAACCTCGGTGGCATTGATGAGCTCGATTTCGAATTGATACCGGGAATCTCTCTCCTTGCGGGAGAGAACGCCACAAATCGGACGTCCCTGCTCCGCTCGCTTGCGGCTGCACTCGGAGGACAAGAATCTGCCGCCTCGCTCAAGACTGACGCCCAAGATGGGTCTGTCCAGCTCAGGCTCGGCGATACACAGTACACTCGTGGGTACACGGAGACACCCACTGGCTATACACTCGCGGGCGAGCCCTATTGTGACCAGCCGGAGCTCGTGGATACGTTTGTCGCGTTGTTTGCAGATAATCCGGCTCGCCGCGCTGTTTCGCAGGGTGAGGAACTCCGCGAGTTGTTGATGCGCCCCGTTGACACCGAGGAAATTCGCCGGGAGATCCGACGCAAACAGGAAACTAAGACCACGCTGGAGTCCGAAATCGACCGGATTCAAAAACGCGAGCGGGAGCTGCCAGCGCTCGAAGAGGACCGGCAGCGGTTGCTCGGGGACCTCGAGGAGCTCGAAGCGGAGCTCGAGGAAGTACGTACGCAAGCGAGTGAACTCGAACCAACCGAGGATGAATCACAGGAAGTTGCTGAGCTACGCGAGACACTAGAAGACCGCCGCGACGACCTCCGGAAGCTGGAAGACAAGTTAGAGACTATCGAGCGCAAAATCGAGTTCAGGCAACAGGAGCAAGACGAGCTCCGCTCGGAGCGCGAGGACATTGAGGCAGAGCTCGGCGAATTCACTGACGTCGACCAACTGGAGACGGAGATTGACCGGCTTACCACCGAGATCAATCGCCTTGAATCCCAGCAGCGGAACCTCCAAACGGCCATCGAAGACCTGCAGACGGTGGTTGAGGTCAACGAGACGATTTCCGAAGGGAATCTTGACGTCCCGGGCCTCGATGCGAGCGATGACCTCACTGCGGCCCTCGACCCGAGTTCACAACAGGTCGAATGCTGGACGTGCGGAACGGAAGTCGAACGTGACCGGATTACCGAGCGTATCGACACCCTCCGTGGGCTGATCCACGACCAACGCGAGGAGGTAACAGCGCTTGACCAGCGACTCGAGGAGCTGCGCGATGAACGGTCTGAGTACCAGTCGAAACGGAAAGCGTATGCTGATCTTCAGACCCGGCGTGAGGAAATCGCGGATCGAGTCGAGATGCACGAGGGACAATTGGCGACACTCGAGGCCGACCGGGAGGAGATTGAGGAGGACATTGCTGACCTGGAAGCAGACATTGCAGACGTAGAGGCGGAATTGAGCCAGCTCGAAACTGCAGATGACGACGAGCCAAGCGAATTCGTTGAAACGCATCAGCGGCTGACCGAACTCGAACGCGAGCGAGGCCGGCTTGAATCCAACTTGGAACAGATAACCGACGAAATCGAGGAAATCGAGTCACTCCGGGAAGAGCGCGAGCGCAAAGAGCAGGAGCTGAGCACGCTCAGTGATGACTTAGAGCAGCTTCGTGGGCAGATCGACCGGTTAGAGACACAGCTCGTCGAGACCCTCAATGAGATGCTGGAAGACCTGGTCGAGAAACTCGAATACCGAAATATCGCCCGTGTCTGGGTCGAACGCAAGACGAGTGCCGATCATGATGGAGAGTCAACGTTTGAATTACATATCGTACGCGAAGGGGAAGACGGCGCCGTGTATGAGGATACCGTCGATACGCTTTCCGAGTCAGAGCGAGAGGTCATTGGACTTGTCGTGGCCTTGGCGGGGTATCTCGTCCACGATATAGACAAGGAAATCCCGTTCCTGCTCATCGATTCGGTCGAGATGATCGACGCCCAACGGCTGGCAGACCTGCTGCAGTATATCACCGACCGTTCAGAAGTCGAGTTCCTCACGGCGGCGCTGCTCCTGAAGGATGCGGCAGCTGTCGGAGACACCGGAGTGCTCTCAGACAGAGTTACCACGTACACGGCGGAGTTCAGCTAAGCGCACACAGATTCCCCTGTAGTCAGCATCGTGGATTTGTCGTGGCCACGGGCGTTACTGTCTTTCTCTTGTGATGGAATCGACTCACCGACGGCTCGTAACGCCTGGATCGACTGCCGGTCGCCAAATTTGAAAACATCGTTTCAAAATGGCCGGCGGTCAATCGGGGCTTGACTTGAAAAGATCGTTTCAAGCTGGCTGGGCACCGACGCGAGTTTTCACGGACTATTCACGAATGGCTGCCTCCAACTCCTGGACGAAGGGCCGGAGCTGACCGGCGATCTCTTCATCAGCCGGTTGTCGGTAGGAGGGGCTCGAAATGTCCAGGGCTCCGAATACCGAGCCATCGGTTTCGGTGACCGCCATTCCCACTGCTCGCAACCCCTCCAACTCTTCCTGACGATTTACAGCATATCCCTGGTCACGGATAGTCGACAACTCAGCAAACAACTCCTCCGGGTCGGTGATCGTATTCTCTGTGTACTCGGGGAGCCCTCTTTCGTCGATAATGTCCCAGACGCGCGCGTCGCTGAACTCCGCCAACATCGCTTTGCCACTCGCAGAACTGTGCATATCGAAGTACCGACCGACCTGGAATTTCTCGCGGCTTGCGCCCGTGAGCTCGTTGAACAACACCACTGAGCGTCCGTACTCCTCGACGGAGAAGTTGACTTCCTCGTTCACGACACCCGCGAGCTCCGTGGCAGTCTGTCTCGCTAGCCGGTACCGCCTGTCGCGCATCCGCGCGTGTTCCCCAAGATGGAAAAACTTGAGTCCCAGTCTGTATTCGCCGTCGATTTCGACAACGTACTCGAGCTGTGCCAGCGTGTGGAGGTGGGTGTGTACCGTGCTGGTTGCGAGACCGGTATGGTCCGACAGTTCCGAGAGTGTGGCGCCACTGAGGTCCCTGATCGCCTCCGCTATCGCCAGCGAGGTTTTTGTCGTTTTCCGGATGCCGGACGATCCATCTTGCATTGTAGCCGATATCCTTACCCGATGATTTAGTGCTTGCACACGTTGCGAAATTTTGCTATTGGGTGGCCTTTCCCCAAAACAGGGAAAACAAAAGTGCTCTCGCGTTTAATTCACGACGCAATTTATTTTATTTTTTGAGCCGGATGGAGGAAGATACTTTTGCCAATCGGACGCACCAGGATATTCTTGAGTTATTACGGCGACCAGATATCGTCTCGCGGTAGCATTCTTACTTTTTCCCCATATTGGAAAACGTGCTCGAACAGTTCCGAACGTATCTTGGTAATCGTACACATCATTATCCCGAACAGCCCCTCACCGCCAGGCCCACCGGCGGTGGAGTACTCCACAGCTGGGCCGGCCTGTCCGGCTATCGGTGGCGGATGCGTCACCAGCAGGACACGAAGCCCCCAGACTTAATATCGCGCTGGCATACTGCTATGCCGACGTGGTACGCATCGACTCGTGAACGAACGTGGCCGTCCAGGTCAACGACCAGACGCTCCGCTCGGTAGTGGCTGGTCACCACATCTGGATGGACTTGCCAACAGATAGAAACAATGGAATTCGAAGTTCCGGAGCACCTCCGGTACGCAGACACACACGAATGGGCTGATGAACGCGACGGCACCGTCCGGGTGGGGATCACTGACTTCGCGCAGGACGAACTCGGCGATATCGTCTTCGTCGACCTGCCAGCGGCGGGTGAGACCTCTGACCGCGAGAGCACCTTCGGCGTCATTGAGAGTATCAAAGCAGTCTCCGACCTCTATGCTCCGGTTGCAGGGACAGTGATCGAGACGAACGATAGGCTCCGCGACCAGCCGGAACTGGTCAACGAGGAGCCGTTCGGAGCTGGTTGGTTGGTAGCGTTCGACCCCGACGAGAGCACCAACCACCTCTACTCAGCCGACAAATACCGTGAACACATCTGACCATGGCCAACCGTTCTCCACACTCTGACCACGCCGACCGTGACAGTCAGGCCGAACGGTCCCAGCCGTTCGAGGGCACGACCGGAAGCCCGTTCGCCCCGACCGACGACCCAGAGACAATGCTCGCGGCGATCGGTGCAGACGACCTCGAAGCCCTGTTCGACATTCCCGCATCGCTGCGGTTCGAGGAGTCCGTGGGTATCGAGTCCCGCACGGAGCGGGACGTACTTCGGAAACTCACCAACACGCTCTCCCGGAACGATTCGCTGACAGAATTCCTCGGGCGCGGTCACTACGAGCACGCCGTCCCCTCGGTTGTGGACCATATCGCCGACCGCTCGGAATTTCTCACCTCCTACACCCAGTACCAACCAGAGGTTACGCAGGGCTTTCTCCAGGCCCTGTTCGAATACCAGTCCCTACTGGTCGAACTGACCGGGCTCCCCGTGGCCAACTGTTCGATGTACGACGCGGCCACGGCACTGGGTGAGGCTGCGACACTCGCCTCGCGGGTCAGAGACGGCGAGGGATCGACAATTCTCGTTCCGTCGTATCTCCGCCAGGAACACCGCGAGGTACTGGAGAACTACACCTCGGGGACCGACCTCACGGTCGAGAGCTTCCGGACCGCCGACGGGATGGTCGACCCCGAAACCCTCGATACGACACTTTCCGAGGATGTCGCGATGGTTTACGTAGAGAATCCGACTGTCGAGGGAGTCATCGAGGAACACCTCTCCGAGGTGGGCAGACTCGCCGACGAGTACGGCGCCCTGCTCTGTCTCGGGAGCGATACGGTGGCACTTTCGCTGCTGGAAAAGCCCTCGGCCGTCGGTGCCGACATCGTCGTCGGTGACGCGAGCGTGCTCGGGTTACCCGCCGCGAACGGCATGGGGCTCGGGCTGTTCGCGTGCCGCGAGGATTTCCTCAGGCAGGTGCCTGGCCGACTGGTCGGCGCGACCGAGGACCAGGAGGGCACGCGGGCATACACCCTGACGCTGCAGACCCGCGAGCAACACATCCGCCGGGAGCGGGCGACCTCGAACATCTGTACGAACCAGGCCTGGGTCGCCCTGCGAGCGGCGGTCCACGCCGCCTATCTGGGGCCCGACGGCTTGCTATCGGTCGCCGAACAGTGTCACCGCCGGGCCGAGGCGCTCGCCGACCGATTGGACGACATCGACGGGGTCAACGCGCCGGTGCGTGACTGTCACCATTTCCGTGAGTTCAAGATACGGGTCGACCCCGACGCCCAGCGACTGGCGGCACGGCTCCGGGAGCACGGGCTGGCCGTCCACGCCCTGAACTCCGACGAACTCCAGGTCTGCGTCACCGAGGCCAACGAACACCAAGTGGACGACCTCGTCTCGACGGTTGCGGAGGTGCTCGGTTGATGGGGGATACTCGACAGGCGCGCTGGAGCGATGGACAGTCGGAAGGGACAGAACCACTTCTCTCGGAAAAGGACAGCACCGAGGTGTCGACGGAAGCAAGCGCCCTTCCGGATGACCTGACGCGTGACTCGCTGGAACTGCCGGCGCTGTCGGAGCCGGAGCTGGCCCGGCACTACACCCGGCTCTCGCAGATGAACTACAGCATCGACAGCGGGCCGTACCCGCTTGGCTCCTGTACCATGAAATACAACCCTGCGTTTCTCGAAGATATCGCCGCCCTCCGGCAGGGGGCAACACACCCGGACCGTCCGGTAGAGACGCGCCAGGGAACGCTGCAGGTATACCACGAACTCCAGGACTACCTGGCACGGATTGGCGGCATGGACGCGGTATCGTTGCAGCCGCCGGCGGGGGCCGCCGGTGAGTTCACGGGGATCCTGGTCGCACGGGCCTATCATCACCACAACGGCGAGGACAGGTCGGAGGTCGTCGTGCCCGCCAGCGCGCACGGCACCAACTTCGCAAGCGCAGCCATGGCTGGCTACGACGTCGTGGAACTGCCGGCTGGTGATGACGGCCGTGTGGATCTCGAGGCGTTGGATACGGCGGTCGGGGCGGAGACGGCGGCGCTGATGCTCACCAACCCCAACACGCTGGGGTTATTCGAGCGCGAGATCGAGGCGGTCGCCGAGGTCGTCCACGATGCTGGGGGGCTGTTGTACTACGACGGGGCGAACCTCAACGCCCTGCTGGGGCGCGCCCGGCCCGGCGACATGGGCTTCGACATCATGCACTACAACGTCCACAAGA
>CAZLOO010000111.1:0-7022 GCA_964561055.1 uncultured Halobacteriales archaeon | reverse complement strand
GTCTCGCAGACGCAGTCATCGGTCTCGCGCTCGATTTCGTACACGCCGGCGTCGTCGTACTCGAACACCTGCGTGGCCCCCTCTGGGGGCTCGCCGTCGTACTGGAACTGCTCGGTGACGGCCTCCTCCCCGTCGCTCCACGTGACCGAACGGGCGGTGCCACCGTCTCCCTCGGTGAGTTCCGCGACGGGACAGCCACTCGGGTCGTCGATGGCCAGTTCTGCGCGAACCCCGGACATACAGTAGAGTAGTCGGACGCACACAAAACCGCTTTCGAAAGACATGACTCTTGAAAAGCCCCGTCGTTCCACGGCCGCCAGCCCGTGGCAACGCGGGGCCTATCACGACTGTGATCGACCGACAGCTCACAGGGGAGTCGGTAGCCGTTGTCGGCGGGGGGTTCGGCGGGCTGTCGACGGCCTGCCATCTCGCCGACGCGGGCGCCGACGTGACCGTCATCGAGCAGCACGATCATCTCGGCGGCGTCGCCGGCCGCATCCAACGTGAGGGCTTCCGGTTCGACACCGGCCCGTCCTGGTATCTGATGCCGGAGGTGTTCGAGCGGTTCTTCGCCGCGTTCGGCCGCGAGCCGGGCGACTACTACGACCTCATCCGGCTGGATCCCAACTACCGGGTGTTCTGGAAGGACGGCGACAGCGCGGACCTCCCGTCGGACCGCGAGGGGCAGATCGCGCTGTTTGAGTCCTACGAGGCCGGCGCCGGCGACGCCCTGGAGGAGTATCTCGACGGCGCACGCGAGGCGTACGAGGTAGGCATGGAGCAGTTCGTCTACGAGAACCGGCCCCGCCTGCGGGACTGGCTCGATCCCGACCTCGCGCGGGCGGCTCGAGGGCTGACGCTTCTGGGGTCGATGGACGACCACGTGAGCGACTTCTTCGAGCACCGGAAACTCCGCCAGCTCGTCGAGTACACGCTCGTGTTCCTCGGTGGATCGCCGTACAATACGCCGGCGCTCTACTCGCTGATGAGCCACGTCGACTACAACCTCGGCGTCTACTACCCGGAGGGCGGCATCACCAGTGTCGTCGACGGCATCGCCGAGTTAGGGCGAGAGCTCGGCGTCGACTTCGAGACCGGTACCCGCGTCGAGGCCATCGAGCGCGCCGGCAGCGACCTCCGGGTCCGCACCGGCGAGAGGAGTTGGATGGTCGACCGTGTTGTGAGTAACGCTCCCCCGGCAGCGACGGAGAGTGACCTGCTCGCGCCAGCAAATCGCGACCACAACCCCGGCTACTGGGTGTCGCGCACTTACGCGCCCTCGGCCTTTCTCCTGTACATGGGTGTCGAGGGCGACCTAGAGCAGTTGGCCCACCACACGCTCGTCCTACCGACCGACTGGGACGACCACTTCGCGTCAATCTTCGACGAGCCGCGCTGGCCGGCCAACCCCTCCTACTACGTCAACGTCCCCTCACATACCGACGATACGGTCGCCCCGGAGGGCCACAGCACGGTCGTCGTGCTGGTGCCGATCGCACCAGGACTGGACGACGGCCCGGAGCGCCGCGAGCGGTTCCGCGAGCAGGTGCTCGCGGACCTCGCCGAGCACGCGGGCACCGACCTCCGTGGCCGCATCGTCGTCGAGGAGTCGGCCTGTGTCTCCGAGTTCGCCGAGTTGGGCTACCCGAACGGCACCGCCCTCGGACTGGCCCATACGCTCCGCCAGACGGGGCCGTTCCGGCCAAGCCACCGTTCGGATGCGATGGAGGGGCTGTACTACACGGGCTCGTTCACCGCCCCGGGCATCGGGATGCCGATGACGCTGATCAGCGGCGAACACACCGCCGAGGCCGTCTGCGAGGACGCCGCCGGCCACACGAAGGCCGGCGTCTCCCTGGCCGGCGGGCTGTTCTGAGCAGGGCGCCGCCGGCGCGGTTTAAGTGGGTTATACGGATAAGCCGGGCACCGATGCGGTACGGCGCCCTACCTTCGTCTGTATGACGCAGGCAAAACGCGCCGACGACGGGGCCAGGGGAGCCGAACCGAAGTTCTACATCCCGGCGGGGTCCACCCGCTCGCTCGTGGTCGGCCGGCTACAGCGGCTCTGGACGGCACTGTTCGACCACCGCGTGGACGGACCGCTGGAGCCCTGAACGGCGTCCCGGTGGCCGGGGCGGGGCGACACCGTCTGGGGGTCCGGACGGAGGTACCGACGACCGGCCACCCGCGATACGTCCACAAGCACGACACCCCGACGTGGGAGCAGTTCCCGACCGGGGCGCCTGCCTCGCCGGAGGAGCACCACAGTCCCGGTCGCAGGCGTTCCGGCGTAGTCCCCGTAGAGCATCCCAGGCGTACCGGTTACGACGCCGCTATCCCCGGGGATAACTTCCCCACGGAACGATGACCGATATCAAGGCAGTCGTCCGGGTCGAGCATCCCGACATCGTCCTCACGGGGGCGGTGCGTCACGACGGGAGTTCGAGCGTCAGCTCCGTGTCGGAGGCCGGTACCGACCCGACGTCCGGGAAGTTCTTCTACCGCGTGGAGTCGTCCGACCTCGAGCGGTTCGAGGAGGGATTGCGGGACGATCACACCATCGGCTGGTTCAAGCGGGTTCGCGAAACGGGGGACGGGAGGGCCATCTACAGCGTGGAGTACTCCGACGAGGCGACGGTGCTCTCGCCGGTCGTCTCGACGGCGAGCGGCGTCATCCTCGAGATGGAGAACGAGGGTGCCGCCTGGGACCTGACGGTGTGGATGCCCGAGCGGTCGAACCTGGTCGAACTCTGGGAGTACGCACGGAGCACCGGCATCGACATCGAACTCCAGCGCGTGAACGAGTACGCCAGCATCGGCGAGACGGACGCCGGGTTGACCGACAGCCAGCGCGAGGCGCTACTGGTCGCGGTGGAGTCGGGGTACTTCGAGGAGCCGCGCGACGCGACGCTGAGCGAGGTGGCCGCCGACCTGGGGATCTCCCAGCCAGCGGCCAGTGGCCTTCTCCGGCGCGCCATCAAGCGACTCGTGGTCGCCTCCCTGATGGACGACAGCGGGAACGTGGACCGGTGAGCGCGGGATGAACGCCCCCCCGGGCGGTCGGGCCGCGGGGCGGATCGGAACCGACGGCGAACCGTACGCTGGCCGTCACGGATGCGTTTCTGACGGGGATGGAGCACCGACCGGGCGGCTCGGCTCCGGTCACCGCGCGAGATCCGAGGGAGCCGGTCAGGAAAGGGCGTCGTCGTCCGCGAGGCGTCAGGGGACGTGCCAGATCCCCCGGGAGCGGTCGAGCACGCCGCCGACGACGACGTGGGGGAGCGCGATGATGCTGATGAACGCCGTCCAGAAGGCGACCCCCCCGAGCAGCGGGGTCGTGCCGCCCAGCGGGTGTGGGGCGACCCACCATAGCACGGTCGCGACGCCGGCGGTCGCCAGCGCGCCTGTTACAAGCACCAGCCACGCTCGCAGAGCGACCCGGCCCGCGGTCGCGTCGGGCGCGCCCAGGAGGTCACCGCCCGTTGCCGGCTCCTGATCGACGGCTAACTCCCTCGCGACCTGTCGCGTAGAGTACCAGAACGGGAAGTACAGGCCCACCGCGACCACCACGGGGACGACGGCGAAGTAGACCACCAGCAGCAGCGTCTCGGCGGCATCGGCGGTCCAGGACCCGGAGCCGTCACGGCGGGCAAACCCTAGGCCGAGGTGTGCGAGGACGACCGTCCCGTAGCCCGCGCCGATTAGCGGCCGGGTGATATCGAAGTATGGCCGCACTGCGGCGAGGGCTCCCGGCTCCACGAGGCCGACGATGACGCTGGAGAACGCGCTGAACGTCCCCGGAAAAGCGACGATAGGCACTGCCATCACCGCGCCTCCACGGGCCAGCGCTGCCAGCCAGCGCTGGGGCCGGCTCCGCAGATGGCCGGCCCCCGTCGTCGCCGCCAGGACGTGCATGTCCCCGAGACCGCCCTTCGCGACGGCGACGCCGATAAACAGTGCCAAGCCTGCCAGCGGCGCTAACAGGAAGAGCCCCACCGCTGCTCCTACCATCGAGAGATACGCTGCCACGTACAGATAGCGGAACTCGCTCACCCGGCGTCGAAGGTTGGCGAAGTGTTCGTACCCCCCGTGGGGGAGATTCAGCGCCACCATCCCGACGAGATAGACGGCCGCCTGGGTCCGCAGGTCAAGGCTCACGCCCGCCGCCCGGGCGAGCGCGAACGTACCGGTCAATACGACCAGCGCTGCTCTGCCGGCGGTCCGGGCGGTCGCCTCAGGGGTGTCGATACCGAGCGTGCCGCGTACTCCGGCGTAGCTCATCACACCATTCCAGGCCTCAAGACACGAGGTAAGCCCGGCCAAAACGTCGAGGGTCTTTAAATAAGCTGACGGGGGTTGCCGCGTGGTACATCAATCCCTCAGTATCGCGGGTACGGTTACTTCGAGACGGCGGCCGCCTCTATACACGTGGAAACGATGGCAACGGAGCGATTCGCGAACAGGCTTCGAAGTGACGTATCGCCTGATGGGGGAGAGGCGTACTTCGCGCTGGTACTCAGACTGCTGGCCGGCTACTGGTTCCTCCACGCCGGGCTGACGAAGGTCCTCGCGGCCGAGCCGTTCAACGCTACCGGCTGGCTCACCGGGGCCGCTGGTGGCACGGTTGTCGGGCCAATAACGGTGTGGTTCGCCAACAATGCAGCATGGTTCGTGAACCTCGCCATCCCGCTGGGGGAGACGCTGATCGGCCTCGGCCTGCTGGTCGGAGCGCTTACCCGGCTGGCGGCGTTCTTCGGCGCCTTCCTGATGGCCTTTTTCTACCTCGGGAACGCCGGCTACGGCCACGGGTTCGTCAACGGCGACCTGTTGGGGCTGTTGGCGTTCATGGGCGTCGCCGTGCTCGGCGCCGGCAGCGCCTACGGCGTTGACGCACTCCTCGCGAACACCCGGTTCGCACGGCGCCGCCCGTGGGTGGAACTGCTCACCAGCCCTGCGGACGACCCGGAGCCAACGTTCGCTGACCGGATTGCGCTGGTGGCCGGCGGGGCGTTTGTGCTGCTGGGTATCGTCGTGATGGGTGTCGTCGAGACGCTGGTCGGCACGCCTAACGCGGTCCCGGTGACCGAAGGCGGCGAGGTCATTGTCGGGACCACCCTGTCGCCGGAGCTTCGGGCCGCAATCATCGGCCTCGGTCTCGCCGTGTGGGCAGGCTACGCGGTTCTGCGCCTGGCTATCACCGCTCTCCGCGGAACCGACACCGTCGTCGGAAACTACGCCGCCGACTACAGCACGTCGGATTAGTCCTCGACGATCCGGCTCCCGCCGGCCGGGCAGAACTCCTGGACTCGGTCCGGACTCGCCACCTTCCGGACGAACGACTGGTCGGCGAACCGCTCGCGGAGTTCCCGGTAGATCATCTTCGCGATGTCGTTCTGGGCGTACTGTCCCGGCTCGATACGGACGCTGGTGACCGCCGTCTCCTCGACCGCCGCGGGCGGCCCGCCGACCACGCGTGTCTGTGGCTCGACGGCGACTCCGACGGCCGCACCGACCGACGTGTCCTCGAAGTAGGTGCGGTCGCCACGGATGACGAACGACCCCTTCTCGATGTACTCGCCGGGCTCGGGGGATTTTGTCACTTGGTCAGGTCCAACCATGTAGACGTCGCCGGCGAACTGGCCGGCCTTCCACACCGCGGAGTACGACACCGCGAACTGGGCGGCCTGTTCGAGCGTCGAGTCGGGGAACTCCACCTCCCGTGAGGGCTCAGAGGGGCCGGTCGCCTTCAGCACGGTCGCCGGCGCGCCACTGGCCTGAGCGTGAAAGAACCGGTCGCCCCGTTCCATGTACTTCTTGACAATAGCCTCGTTATCGTCAGCATCCCGGCCGCCGATAACGAGATAGCCGTCGCTAGTGTGGAACCATCGGAACTGCTCGTACCACTGCTCGTCGCGCCGGATCGGTATCGACTCCCTGGTCAGCCAGTCGACCGGCTCGCCTGCGTCCTCGCTCTCGCTTCGTTCCCTGGCGTCGTCCTCGGCCTCCCACTCCTCCTGACGGCGCTTCACGTCAGCCAACTGCTCGCGAGTGTCCTCGATGGCCTCCAGGGCGCCCTCCTTTTTTTCCTCGACGCGTTTCGCTTCCTGGTAGAGCAGGTCGGCGTTGCGCTCGACCCCCACCGAGGGGTCGACCTCCACGCGGGTCCCGTCCAACTCTAGCGTCACCGTACCCTCGCGGCCGTCCACGTCCACCACGGCCTCGGCCGCGGGAATACCCCGGTCGGCACCCTCCGCGAAGCGGTCGGCGATTTCCTCCCAAGGGACGTCCTCGGCCCGCGCCGAGCGCACCGCCCGGATTACCTCGTCGACGGTGTCATAGCGGGCGTACAGTAGTTCGGCCCGCTCGCGCTCGGCCTCGGCCTGCTCGTCGAACCCCTCGATGGCGCCCTCCTGCTGCTCAATGATGCGCTCGTACTTTGCGATCTCGGACTCGAAGTCCGGCCGCCCGCTCCCGGCGGGCTCGCTCTCTGCCTCCTCGAACCCGTGGAAGTACTCATCCAGGGCCTGGTTGAAGCTCTCGAACGGCTCGGACTCCTGGCTCTCGCGCTCCAGTAGCGGGAGTGGAGTCACGTCGACCGGCACCCGTCGCTCCTCCTCGCCCTCGCCGTCGTCCTCGCGGTCATAGTAGACCCGCGCGTCGAAGTCACCGGCCGCGAGCGTGGTTCGCAGTTCCTCGATGACGCGGAACAGGGGCCGGTACTGTTGTTCGCCGGCGTCGTCAATGGCCATGTTGTATGGCACTTCGGCCCGCGAGCAGAGCTCCTCGGCCCAGTCGCCGCCGAAGTTGAGCCGGGTCGCCAGCGTGCGAACGATATCGGCGTCGGAGTCGTCCATCCGGGCCGCGAACGTCTCGTACGCCATTCCCCCGAGTGGGTCGAACCGGGCCTCGGGGTACTCGTAGACCGAACCTGGCGCGACGGTGCGTGACTTCAGGCGCACCGTCTCCAGACAGGCCAGCACCTCACGATCGCTGTTGAGCACCGCCACGTTGCCGTCGCCGAA
>CAZLOO010000110.1:0-7069 GCA_964561055.1 uncultured Halobacteriales archaeon | reverse complement strand
CTGGTGTTCGTCAACTCCCGGCGCAACGCCGAGTCCGCCGCCGCCCGGCTGGCCGGCGTGGTCAGCCCGGAGCTGACCGCCGAGGAGCGCGACCGGCTGGCGGCGGTGGCCGAGGAGATCCGGGAGGTCAGCGACACGGAGACCAGCGACGACCTCGCGGACGCCGTCGAACAGGGAGCCGCCTTCCACCACGCCGGGCTCTGCGTTACCGGAGATACACAGATACTCCGTCCTGACGGGACCGTTGAGCCGATCCATCGGGTCGTAGAATCCCCTAATGAAGGGACGGTCGGGCTCAACGGATACGACTTGGAATCGGTCGACATCACGGACACGTTCGAGATGGACGAGCGGCCGGTACTTCAGGTTACGACTCGAACGGGGAACCGGCTGCAGCTAAGCAGCACGCACCCACTCCCAACGCTCGGAGACGATGGTATCGAGTGGATTCCAGCGGGCGAGATCGAGAGCGGAACGTTCGTCGCGCGCCCCCGTCGTATCGACGTGGATCCGGAAACTCCCACACTCCGGTCGCTGATTCCCGACCGGTATCGTGTATATCGCCAGTACGGGGCGATAGAACGGATGATAGAGGAGACCGATACCGACCGTCTGGACGCGACTTATCGGGAGTCTTGCGCGGCGAATCGGGACATGACAGTTGGTGACTTCCGAACACTCTGTCAGGCCAGCGATGAAGCCGCTGATGACCACCTCGGTGAAGTTATGTGTCGGGCTGGACAGAAACCGGTCAGTATTCCCCGAAAACTCAATGAGGATATCTGCTGGCTCGCTGGAGCAGTCGCTGGCGATGGCTATCTGGACGAGCACAACGTCGTACTGACCGCTAAATCAAGCATATTGAGGGAGTTCGAACGGATCGTTACCGAGGAATTTGACCGGTCGACACGGAGTTGCACTTCGCCGAGTGGGACTCCTGCGTCCGTGCTGGGCTCTAAAATCGTGAGCGAAATACTCGGTACTCATTTCGGAATCCCCCGTGACGGAGAAGGGAAATGCCGATTGCCTACGCTTCCTCTGTCCGACGACCTGTTCGGGGCCTATCTGTCCGGACTCTTCGACGCCGACGGCTCCGTCTCGTCACGACTGAACGAAGAGGGGGGTCCGTGTGTCGAGTTCTACACGACCAGCGAGACGTTCGCAACGCAAGTGAAAAACGCACTCCTCCGATTCGATATCATCGCCTATCGAGATACGCGTGACCAGAAGGGCCAGGTAAACGAATATGATGGCCGGGAGATACGAGCTCTATCGGACGTGGAACGACTGAGTATCCATGGAGCGGACCAACTTCGGCGTTTCTCCGAACGAATCGGATTCAGACACGAAGCGAAGGCCAAGGCTCTTGAAAATGCAATAGAACGAAACCCCAATGGTGGGCGCGGTCAGATCGACCTCATCCCGTCCGACATCGGCTCGAACGTCCGGAAGACACGAGAGAAGTTGGGCCTGAGCATAAGTGACCTCGAGCCATCCGTCGCCAAGGCCACGCTCTCACGATTCGAGAACGGCGAAACGCCGATGAAGCGGGAGACGTTCCAGCGGCTCGCGGCCAGTCTCGGGGATAGCCATTTGTCCGAAATCGCACAGAGCGACATTTACTGGGATCGGGTCGAGGCGGTCGAGAGTAAGGAGGCTGAACCACTATACGATCTCAGCACATCCTCCGGAAATTTCGTTGCGAATGGTTTTATTGCACACAACACATCCGACCACCGCGAACTCGTCGAGGAGGCGTTCCGCGACCGGCTGGTGAAGATGGTCGCCGCGACCCCCACGCTCGCAGCGGGGGTGAACACCCCCTCGCGCCGTGTCGTCGTGCGGGACTGGCGGCGCTACTCCGGCGACGTCGGCGGGATGAAACCCCTCTCCGTGCTGGAGGTCCACCAGATGTTCGGCCGCGCGGGACGACCCGGGCTGGACCCGTACGGCGAGGCGCTGCTTCTGGCGAACAGCCACGACGAGCTGGACGAACTGTTCGAGCGCTACGTCTGGGCCGACCCGGAGGACGTCGCCTCGAAGCTAGCGACGGAGCCGGCGCTGCGCACCCACATTCTTGCGACGGTCGCCTCCGGGTTCGCGGACTCTCGGACAGACTTGTTGGACTTCCTCGACCGCACCCTCTACGCTGTCCAGACGGACGAGCAAGGCCGGCTGGCGACAGTCACGGACAACGTGCTCGCCTACCTGGAGGCCAACGGATTCATCGAGCGCGACGAGAACGGCATCACAGCGACAGGCTTAGGCCACACCGTCTCACGCCTCTACCTTGACCCGATGAGCGCCGCCGAGATCGTCGACGGTCTCCGGGCAGCGGATGACCCGACCGCGCTCGGCCTGTACCACCTCGTCGCGCGCACCCCCGACATGTACGAGCTGTACCTCCGAAGCGGTGACCGCGAGGAGTACACGATGCTCGCGTACGACCGGGAGGACGAGCTCCTGGGGCCGGTACCCAGCGAGTTCGAGGAGTCGCGTTGGGAGGACTGGCTGTCGGCGCTAAAGACCGCCCGGATGCTGGAGGAGTGGGCCGAGGAGACCGATGAGGGCGACATCACCGAGCGCTATGGCGTCGGTCCCGGCGATATCCGCGGGAAGACCGACGCCGCCGAGTGGCTGCTCGGGGCGGCCGAGTCGCTGGCGGGGGAGCTTGACTTGGGCATCGCCCCCGCTGTCAGGGAGGCCCGGGTTCGGGTCCAACACGGGGTTCGCGAAGAGCTGATAGACCTCGCGGAGGTTCGCGGGGTCGGCCGGGTGCGCGCTCGCCGGCTGTACGACGCCGGCATCACCTCCAGAGCGGAGCTCCGCGAGGCCGACAAGTCCGTCGTGCTTGGCGCGTTGCGCGGGGAGCGCACCGCCGAGACCGTCCTAGAGAACGCCGGCCACCCGGATCCCGACATGGAGGACGTCACACCCGCGGAGAGCGGGGGCGAGACCGCTGGCAGCGAGGGCGGTCAAGAAGGGCAGGCGGACCTGGGTGACTTCTGATGCAACTTGTCCGTGGCCGGGCGGCCGGCGCGGCTGACGACCTACTCGATGCCCTCCGGACGATCGCCAAGGAGCACGGCGTCACGGTCCAGGCGTTCGACGCCCGCTACGTCGCTGACCGCGAGCACCTCCGACAGGCGGTCGAGCTGGCCGACCGGGCCCGCGAGCGCGGCGAAGCCATCGCGCGCGACCGAGCAGTGGAGATACTGCTGTACGCCGCCGGCCGCCGGCAAATCAAGCGCGCCCTCGAGATCGGCGTCGCGGACGGTGGACCCGCCGTCGTGCTGGTCGATAACCCGGACGAGGGAGCGGAAGGGGGGGACCGGGAGGCAGCCGCCGCCGAGGCCGTCCGAGACTGCTCAGAGCTGCTGCTCGACAAGGGAGTGGGGCCGGACGAGGCGGCGCTGTGCGAGTTCTTCAACGTCAGTGAGCGCGAGCGGGCCGCGACCGAGGCGACGCTTGCAGACCTGGTGCGCGAGCGGGTGGCGCTGCTGGTCGTTGAGCGGTAGCCCGAAAACCGTATAGCCGCCCCGTACCGACAGCAGGTCGATGGATGCCAGGGGGAGAGAGGCGACGGTTGAGGTCGACGGCCACCGAACGGGTGTGCGCTACTACGACGCCGGCGAGGGGGAGCCGGTGGTGCTGCTCCACGGCGCCGGCATCGACGCCGCTGGGGTGTCCTTTCGCTACACGTTACCAGCGTTGGCGGAGACCAGCCGCGTGCTCGCGCCGGATCTGCCGGGCCACGGCGCCAGCGAGAAGCCCGACGTCGGATATACGACCGGTTACTTCCGAGAGGCGCTGGTGGGCTTCCTAGACGCGGTGGGCGTCGAGCGGGCGTCGCTGGTTGGCGTTTCTCTGGGAGGTGCCGTCGCGCTGGGCGTGGCGCTGGCGGCGCCGTCACGGGTGGACCGGCTGGCGCTGGTGAGCAGTTACGGGCTGAGCGCGGACGCAGCCTGGCGACCCAGCGCTAGCGTTGGCCTGCGGCTCCCCTGGTTCGACCGGGCGTTCTGGAACGGGATAACCGGGAGCCGCGCTTGGCTCCGAGCGGCGCTGTCCGGGCTGGTCGGGGGAGCGGTCCCGGAGGACCTGCTCGCCGACGTCTCCCGATTAGTGGAGGACCCCGCCGTCAGGCGGACGCTCACCCGCTGGCAGCGCAGCGAGTTCCTCCTGACGGGCCTGCGGACGGACCACCGCGGGGAACTATCGAAGCTTAATACACCGACCCTGCTGGTCCACGGCCGGCGGGACCCGTTGCTCCCGGCCGACTGGTCGCGCTCAGCGGCGCGTAGGCTCCCCGAGGGAGAGGCGGCAGTGTTCGAAGACTGTGGTCATTGGGTGTCCCGGGAGTCGCCCCGTGCATTCAACCGTCGGCTCGGCGCGTTTCTGGCGTAGGCTACTCGATGAGGATGGTCGCCTCGCCGTCGATCGCCGGCTCGCCGTCGCCGTCAAGCACGGTGGTCGAGAGCCGGAACCGACCGCCGCCGAGGTCCTCGACGGCCTCGACGACGGCGGTGACGCGGTCGCCGATGCGAATCGGGCGGAGGAATTCCGTGTCCTGCGAGAGGTAGACGACGCCCCCGGGGAGTCGTGCGAGCGCGGCGCTAATCAGCCCGGAGCCAAGCATCCCGTGGACGATGCGGCCGTCGAAGCGAGTGGTCTCGGCAAACTCGTCATCCAGGTGCAACGGATTAGTGTCACCGCTGGCGGCGGCGAACCGCTCGACGTCCCCCTCAGAGATGGTCTTTGAGAAGCGGATGTTGTCGCCGACTGCGAGGCCGTCCTCGCTGACGTCCACCTGTACCTCCCAGCCAGGGAGGTCGGCAGCCGGTGCCAGTTGCCCCTCGTCGGCCTCGCAGTTCCCCCCATTGGCAGTGACCCCGAACGCCGCCGCGGCGGCTCTGTTGGCCTCCACGACGCTGTTGAACATATGCGACGACGCCCGTGTCCATGCGCCGAACAGCGACGGGTCTGAGCCGGAGCTCATCGATAGGGCCCCGTAGTGGCACCGGTAACTTAAATGATTCAGTTCGAACGGGGATGTTAGACCCTTTAATGGTACTGAGTGGTATTGAGTGGTGAAAAACGGCAATACTTATATCCACCGCGGTACTACGGACAACTACGTGATGACTGATGACGACGACGGACCCGCGCCGGCCTGGTCGCCGGCCGCGTTCGCCAGAGCGTTCCAAGGCGCCGGAGAGCAGGCGATGGACCGACAGCAGGAGCTGATCCGTGCGATGCTCGGCGGGATGGACCCCACCGGCTTCTCCGGACAGATGGGCGCGATGAGCCAGCTGGCCACATTCAAGACCCGCGTCCAGAGCGGCGGCCGGATCTCAATCCCCGACGCCGAGCGCGAGGCGCTCGACATCGAGGAGGGCGACATCGTCCAGACCGTCGTCGTCCCGGTCAAGCGAACAAGACAAGACAATGACTGAGTACACGACACCAGTGACGACAGCGTTCGAGATGCAGCGTGACGCGATCAAGCGGAGCCAGGAGGCGTTCGAGCGGTCGATGGAGCTCCAGCGGGAGTTCGGCCGCGCCGCTGTCGGCGGCATCGAGAGCACCGAGCAGACCCAGCGCTCCGGCGTGGAGCTGTATCAGCAGGCCCTCCACAGCTACCTCGACGCCGTCGAGGCGAGCGTCCCCGGCTCCGCCGGCGCGATGGAGGAGCTCCGGGAAAACGTGGACCGCACGTTCGAGAGCCTGCTGGAGAGCCACGCGGAGGCGTTTGAGGCCGCCGAGGAGAGCTACGAGCAGGGCACTGAGAGCTACGAGGAGTTCATGGAGGGGTACGTCGAGACCACCGACGACCAGCTCGCGATGCTGTTGGATGCCCACGAGCAGCTCCAGGAGAACGTCGTCGACACCATCGAGGGCGCTATGAACGCGTTCGAAGAGATGGAGAGCGGCACTGAGGAGTTGCGCGAGCAGTTCGAGGCCCAGACCCGCGAGTTCCAGGAGCAGTTCGAGCGCCAGAGCGAGCAGTTCAAGGCGCAGTTCGAGCGCCTCCAAGAGCAGTTCGAGCAGGAGAGCGAGGAGTAGCGCGAAAACCGTTTGAGGCAGACACACCAACACCACACGATGGCCGAGCCCAACACGCCACAGGAGATGCAGGAGAGCTGGAGCCGGATGGTCCGGCAGATGAACGAGGCGGTGAGCCGCTCCGTCGAGCAAAGCGTCGAGGCACAGGCCCAGTTTATGGAGTCGTGGGCCGAGGCCATCGACGGGTCGATGCCCGAGGAGGGACAGCTAGAGGAGTCGCTGGACTCCTACAGCCGCGCCTATGACGTCTGGATGGAGGCCGCCGACCGGATGTATGAGCGGATGGCCGACGCCGCCGCCGGCGAGGAGGTGGCGGCGACGGAGCTGCGTGACATCTGGCTCCAGACCGCCAACGAGGCGTTCAAGGAGGTGATGGGTACCTCCGCGTTCGCCGCGGCGACCGGCAACGCCGTCGAGGCGGCCATGGAGAGCCAGCAGCAGGCCCAGGAGGCCACGACCGAGACTCTGGCGGCGATGGGAATGCCCACCGGCGAGGACGTCGACGAGGTGGGTGAGCGTCTGGTAGAACTGGAGCGGCGCCAGCACGCCGTCGAGGAGAAGCTCGACCGGGTGCTCGAGCACTTGGAGGAGTGAGATGGCCGACAGCCCGACCAACCCGTGGGCGCTGGCGCTGAACACCCAGCGCGAGCTGCTGGAGGCCGGCACGGACGCCGTCGAGAAGGTCGATATCGCCGCCGACCGGGTGGACCGTCTCCAGAACGTCGAGGTGGGCCAGACCCCCAGCGAGGTTGTCTACACCGAAAACAAACTGGAGCTGCTCCACTACGAGCCGATGACCGAAGAGCAGAACGACGTCCCGATTCTGGTCATCTACGCGCTGATCAACAAGCCCTTTATTTTGGACCTCCAGCCGGACCGCTCGGTCGTGCGGCGGCTGCTGGAGGCCGGCCATGACGTCTACCTCATCGACTGGAACGAGCCGTCCCGGCTAGACCAGCACCTGACGCTTGATGACTACGTCAACCGGTATATCGACAACTGCGTC
>CAZLOO010000109.1:0-7114 GCA_964561055.1 uncultured Halobacteriales archaeon | reverse complement strand
TCCTCGATGAGGTCGATCGTCGCGGCCGTCTCGTCGGCGCTCATCCCCGCAGTCGGCTCGTCCAGCAGCGCCACCTCCGGGTCAGTCGCGAGCACGAGCCCCAGCTCCAGCCGGCGGCGGTCGCCGTAGGAGAGCGTGCTCGCCCGGGCGTCAGCGAGGTCTGCCAACCCGATACTGTCGAGCACCGCCGCCGTCCGCTCGCCGATGTCGGCGAGCACGCCGGTGTCGGCGAACAGCCGCTGGACGGTCGATAGCTCATCGATACGGCGCGCCTGGGCGGCCAGGCGAACGTTCTCGCGGACGGTCAACCCGTCGAAGACGGTTGTCAGCTGGAACGATCGAGCCAGCCCTGCGGCGACCCGCTCGGCCGGCGACAGTCCGGTGATGTCCTCGCCGAGCAGTGTGATCGACCCGGCGGTGGGCGCAAGGGCGCCGCTAACGAGGTCGAACAGCGTCGTCTTGCCCGCGCCGTTTGGGCCGATGAGGCTCCGGAACTCCCCTCGCTCGACGGCCAGGTCGACCCCGTCGACCGCCGTGAAGGCCCCGAACGTGCGGGTCAGCCCCTCTGTCCGGAGCACGGGATCGGCGTCCCTCGCGGGGGCAGCGGCGGCCTCAGTCATCCGTCCGCACCTCCCCTCTCTCGTCGGCGAGGCGGCCCTCCTCCGGGGGGCGTCCGGTCAGGCCCGTGAGTTGCCCGGGCAGGGACACCAGTCCCTTGGGGAGGAAGAGCACGACGGCCACGAACAGTGCCCCGAGCAGGAGTCGCCACCATGGGACGACCGCCGAGAGCTGCTGTTGAAACAGCGTGAACACGGCGGCGCCGAGCATCGGTCCGTACAGCGTGCCCGAGCCGCCGAGGATGACCATGATAATGCCGTTGCCGCTGTTGATCCAGTTCATCAGCGTCGGTGAGACGAAGCCGTTGTGCAGCGCGAACAACGCGCCGGCCAGTCCCGCCAGCGTGCCGCTGATGACGAACGACTGCCGTTTGAACGACTGCACCCGATACCCCAGAAAGCGGGCTCGGCGCTCGCTCTCCCGAATCGACTGCAGCACCGTCCCGAACGGGGCGCGCAGCACCCGCCGGACGGCGAGGTAGGCGAGAACGACGACCGCGAGTAGGAAGTAATAGAACAGCGAGTCCCCAGTGAACGCCAGCGGCTCGATGCCGATTATCACCTCGCTGAACCGGACTCCGACGGGACCGAGCCCGTACAGCGGCTCGGGCGCCCCGAACAGGCCGTTGCTGCCGCCGGTGACGTCGAGTTTGAACAGCGCTTCGTGGACGACCTCGGCGAACGCCAGGGTGATCATGACGAAGTACACCCCCGAGACGCGGATGGCGAGGTGGCCGACCACCCAGGCCGCGAGCGCGGACGCCACGACTGCCAGCCCCAGCGCGACGAACGCCGACGGCGAGAGGTAGATGAGTGTCAGCATCACCGTGTAGGCGCCGAGCCCGTAGAACAGCGCGTGCCCCAGCGAGATGAGCCCGGTGTAGCCAAGGATGATATCAAGACTCAGCGCGAACAGCGCCCAGACAAGCGCCGTTATCAACAGCGAGACGACCGCCCCGGAGTAGAACACCCCCTCGAAGACCGGTACGAGCGCGAGCAGTCCGAGGACAGCGGCGCCGAGGTACCGCCGGCCCCGAACGTCAAGCACGCCGCCGTCGAGGCCGCCGACGAACGCGCCTGGCTCCCCCCGATCGGCGTCGAAGCGCTCCGTTGTCCGACCGAATAGTCCCTGCGGGCGGACCAACAGGACGCCGATCATCAGCAGGAAGATCACCACCCCCTGGAGCGCCGGGAGGACGGTGCCGACGGCACTCTGGACGATACCGACGAACAGGCCGCCGACGACCGCTCCCCGGAAACTGCCCAGCCCCCCGAGAACGACGATGACGAACGCCGGGATGACGACCGCGTTACCCATCCCGAGGCTGACGTTCTGGTAGCCGCCGAGGACGACCCCGCCGAAGGCCGCCAGCGCCGCCCCGAAGCCGAACACCAGGGTGTAGTAGCGGTCGATCTCGATGCCCAGGTTCCGGACCATCCCGCGGTCCTCGGCGCCGGCCCGGATCACGAGGCCGAACCGAGTGTACCGTAGGAGCACCCATGTTAACAGCGCCAACCCCGCGCCCGCGGCGATCATGAAGTAACTGTACAGCGAGTAGGAGAACCCGAACACGGTGACCGCGCTGTTCAGCACCGCCGGCGGCGAGAACAGTTTCGGATCGGTCCCCCAGACCAACTTCTTCAGGTCGTAGATAATCAGCAACAAGCCGAAGGTGAGCAGTATCTGGGCGAGGTCACCCCGGCCGTAGACCCGCCTGATGGTGACCCGTTCAAGGCCCGCACCGAGCACGCCCACGAGAAGCGGGACGGCGACCAGCGCGATCCAGAAGCCGCCCTCGCCGAAGCCGACGACCAGCGAGAACGCGAAGTACGCCCCCAGCGCGAGCAGTTCCCCGTGGGAGACGTTCAGCACGTCCATCACGCCGAAGACGATCGACAGGCCGGCCGCAACGAGGACGTAGACGAAGCCGATGGTCAGACCGTTGAGGAGGATATCTAGCAGCTGAGTCGACGAGACCATCCGAATCGTCCGAGATGTGCGCCCATCCGTCGATAAAGCTGTCGAGTAGGGGCGGTTCGGTCGGGCGAGCGGGGAGTGCGACGCGGAGGAGAGTCGTTCCAGAGGGAGCGATTCTCGCGGCTCCAGCGTGGGATGGTCCGTGACTACGGGAGCAAGACACCATCGATGACGTGGATGCTGCCGTTGGACGCCTCGATGTTCGTTGTAGCGACGTCGGCCCGGTCACGGTTCAGGTCCGTGCTGCCGACATCGATCAGCGCGCCGTTCAGCGTCGGCACCTCGTCGGACGTGGTAACCGGGTCAGCGTGACACCGGCCGGAGGTCACGTGGCAGGTGAGGATCTCGGGCGAGGAACGGTCGAAGGATCCCCCGCCCGTCGGCGATGTGATCGCCTGCGCCGGTGCTCGACTACTCCTCGGAGTGGTCTTCGCGCTCCTCCAGCGCGCTCCGGCGCACCTTCCCGGTGGTCGTCTTCGGAAGGGCATCCACGAACTCGAAACGACGCGGGTACTCGTACTCCGCGAGGCGGTCCCTGACACCCCGACGGAGCCGCTGTTTCAGACCCTCGTCCGGTTCGTAGCCGGTCGCGAGGACGACGAACGCCTTGGGTACCTCGCCGCGCTCCTCGTCCGGGACGCCGACGACGCCCGCGTCCGCGACCGCCTCGTGGGCGGCCAGCGTCTCCTCAATCTCGACGGGACCGATCCGGTAGCCCGCGCTGATAATGACGCTGTCCTTCCGGGAGTGGAACTCCAGGTAGCCGTCCTCGTCCATCCGGCCGAGATCCTCGGTGAGCAACCAGCCGTTGCGGACCTTCTCGGCGGTCTTTCCAGGCGCGCCCCAGTACTCCTTGAAACAAACCGGGTTCCCCTCGTAGCGGACCGCTATCTCGCCGACCTCCCCCGGAGGAACCGTCGCCTCGGCAGTGTCGGGATCGACGATGGCGACCTCGTGGCCCGGCGCTCGCCGGCCGATGGCGTCGGCGGGCGTGTCCAGCAGCGCCGCGCAGTCGCCGACAACGAGATTCGCCTCCGTCTGACCGTACGCCTCGTTCACGACGGCGCCGTCGAAAACGTCCGCGGCCCACTCCACAATCCTCTCGTCCAGCGCCTCCCCGCCGGTGGGGAGACATCGGACGCTGGCGACGTCCCAGCCGTCCGTGTCCAGCTGCTGCATCATCCGCAGGGCCGTCGGCGGGGCGAAGAAGTTCGTTACGTCGTAGCGCTCGAGGACGTCCATCGCGGTCGCGGGGTCGAACCCCTCGTCGGCGCTGTAGGCGACGACCGGCCGGCCGTAGAACAGCGCCGGCAAGAGGACGTCATACAGCGTCGCCACCCACGCCCACTCCGAGGGAGTCCAGAACACGTCCCCTTGGTTTAGTTCGAGCTCGCAGAAGCTCGTGAGGAACAGCGGGAGATCCCCAAGCAGCACACGGTGTCCATGCCTGACCCCCTTCGGATCGCCGGTCGTTCCGGACGTGTAGATGATAATGGCGTCCTCGTCGGCGCCAGTCGCGACCGTCTCGACCGTTCCGTCCGCCTCCAGCAAGGTCTCGAAGGCGAGCTCGTTCCCGCGGGGCGTGGCGTCCCCGACCGCGACGACGGTGCCCAGCGACGGGACGTCGCCGGCGACCGTCCGGAGAGTGTCGGCGTTGGCGCCGTCGACGAGACAGGCGACCGCGCCGGCGTCGTCCAGTCGGTATGCTAGCGCGTCCGTGCCGAACAGCGTCGACAGCGGGACTGAGACGGCACCGAGCGTCCAGCACGCGAGATGTGCCAGGAGGGTCTCGGGCCGCTGGCGGACGCAGACGCCGACCCGGTCGCCACGCTCGACACCCCGCTCGCGGAGCGCGACCGCGACGGCGTCGGCCGCCGACCGGAGGTCGGCGAACGTCCAGACATCCCGGCCGCCAGCGCCGTCGTCGGCGTACAGCGCGACCCGCTCGGGAGCCTCGGCGGCCCACCGGTCGCAGACGTACGCCGCCGTGTTGAACGTCTCCGGAACCTCCCACTCGAAGGCGTCGAGCAGCGCGTCGTACTCCGCCCACTCGCGCTCGTGAAAGTGGTAGGCATCAAGCCGGGGATGCTCGGCCATGACCCCACGCACGGCGTGGCCCCTAAAGAAGGTCCCGCGGGGGCGGCCACGGACGGACCATCTTTGAGCTACCCACGGGCGAAGCCGTGGAGGGTCGCCTCGCAGTTTCTATACCCCACCGCCCCCAGGGAGAGCCATGCGAGCCTCAGTCATTCCCGAGACCGGCGGCCCAGACGTGATCACCGTCGAGGACGTGCCCGAACCGTCGGTCGGTGAGGGGGACGTCCTGGTCGAGGTGCAGGCCTGCGCCGTCAACCACACCGATATCTGGATTCGGCGGGGTTACGAGGGCGATCCACCCATCGTGACCGGTATCGACGTCGCGGGCGTGATTGCGGAGACGGGACCTAACGTCGAGAACCTCGCCGTCGGGGACAGGGTGGTACTGTACTGGAACACCACCTCCTGTGGCGCCTGTGAGTTCTGTGTCGCTGGCGAGACGACGATGTGCCGGGACTACGGCGGTCTCGGGGTCAAGACCGACGGCGGCCACGCCGAGTACGTCGCCGTCGAGGCACGCTATGCGGTCCCGCTGCCCGACCACGTTGCCGTCGAGACGGCCGCCGCCGTCCCCTCGAACTTCGGGACCGCCTGGCGCGCGCTGGTCACCCGCGCGGACATCACTCCCGGCGACGACGTCCTCGTACTCGGGGCTGGCGGCGGTGTCGGCCACGGCGCGGTCCAGACCGCGGCCCACGCCGGCGCGACGGTGTACGCGGTCAGTTCCTCGGACGCGAAGTTGGAGCGACTCCGAAAGCTGGGTGCGGATCACACCATCGACTACACCGAGCGAGACGTCGACGACGCCGTCCGTGACCTCACGAACAAGCGCGGCGTGGACGCTGTCTTCGAGTCGGTCGGCGGCGACAGCTACGAGCAGGCCGTCAAGAGCCTCGCCCGTGGGGGCCGGCTGGTCACCATCGGGGCGACAACGGGCGACGCCAACCGCGCGATGCTCCAGCACGTGTTCTGGAAGCAGCTCGAGGTGATCGGCGCCACCGGCGCGACGATGGGGGAGTTCCGGGACATGCTCAAGGCGGTGTTCGATGGTGACATCGAGCCGGTGATCGACCGGGTGATCGGCCTCGAGGAGATCCCGGCGGCCCACGAGCGCCTCGCCGCTGGCGAGGGATTCGGGAAGACGATCGTGAAACCGTAACCCACGGGGCGACCGATGATGTTCAGCGCACTGGCCGGCCCAAAGGGGTCCGGGACCGGGACGGGCGGGTCGGGGGCCGAACAGGTGTCGGGCGCCGGCCGTCGTGTCCGACCACGATCGCCGCCCGACGCCGTCCCCTGTGGCGGCGGCCGTTGCGGATGATCAGTCGGCCTCGGCGCGTCGCTCCTTGACGAACGCCGCCGGGTCGAGCGGCGGCTCGTACACCCCTGTCTCGGTGACGAGGTAGTCGACCAGCTCCATCGGCGTCGGGTCGAACGCGGGGTTATAGACCGGCACGTCGGCCGGCGCGTTCCGGCTGCCGTAGATCTCCCGTAGCTCCGCTGAGTCGCGCTGCTCGATTTCCACCTCGTCGGCGCTGCGCTCCGTGTCGACCGTCGAGTGGGGCGCGGCGACGACGAACGGCACGTCGTGGCGGTCGGCGAGGACGGCGTGCTTGTAGGTCCCGATTTTATTGAACACGACTCCCTGGTCGCCGAACCGCTCGCCGCCCTCCAGCACCACCCGGTCAGCACCCACGACGACGGCATCGACCATCCCTCGCTGCAAGCAGAGTCCGCTGGCGTTGTCCGGTATCAGCGTGGTCTCGACGCCGTGTTCCTGGAGTTCGACGGTCGTGATCCGCGAGCCCTGATTGAGCGGACGGGTCTCGTTGGCGATCACGTCCACCTCCTTGCCGGCCTCGTGGGCCGAGTAGACGACCCCAAGCGCGGTGCCCCAGTCGACGGTCGCCAGCGCGCCAGCGTTGCAGTGGGTCATCACCGTCTCCCCGTCCCCGAGCAGGGCGGCGCCGTGCTCACCGATCCGGCGGTTGCGCCGGACGTCCGTGTCGGCGATCTCCCGGGCGGCCGCGAGCGTTCGCTCGCGAGCCTCCTCGACCGAGTTACAGCCCCGAAGCTCGCTCATCACGGTCTCGACCTCGCGAGCGAGGTTGACGGCGGTCGGCCGGGCGCTCGCAACCGCCTTGGCATCGGCGGCGACGGCCTCGAGGAACGACTCGAAGTCGTCGGCGTCGGTCCGGCGGGCCGCCAGCGCGACCCCGTATGCGCCGGCCGCCCCGAGCGCGGGCGCCCCGCGGACGCGCAACAGCTCGATGCTCTCGACCAGTTCTGGGACGGTCTCGGCGTGGTAGGTCGTGTACTCCCCGGGGAGCGCCGTCTGGTCGACCATGACCACGCAGTCGCGGTCGTCGTCCCACTCGATCGTTCTCATACGGGCGTGTTACCCGCTGGCACACATCAATCG
>CAZLOO010000108.1:0-7175 GCA_964561055.1 uncultured Halobacteriales archaeon | reverse complement strand
TCCTCGCCGCAGTCGTTGCACCGGTAGCGGTACGTCTCGTCCGGTCGGAGGATGTTTGTGAGCGTTTCCAGCACCATGCCCCTGTAAGCTTGGCCGCGGAGAGTAAAAAGCGCCATGCTATCTGTTACCAGGGAAGAAGCCCGCCGTCCCTGACCAATCTATTTACTCCTGCCGGACGAGAAGCCTGTATGGCATCCTACAGCGTCGATCATCGCCTCAGCGACCGCGAGCCGAATATCCACTACACGTTCGACAACAGCATTGATCCCGTCCTCACCGTCGACCCGGGGGAAGTGGTTCGGTTCGAGTGTCGCGACGCCGTCGACGGCCAACTGAACCTCCAGTCGACCGCCGGGGACGTGACCGACGTGAGTTTCGACCCGGTCCACCCTCTGACTGGCCCGGTCGCCGTCGAGGGAGCCCAACCGGGTGACGTGCTCCAGGTGGAGCTGCTCGACCTCCAGCACAAGGGCTGGGGGTACAACGTGTTCATGCCCGGTGAGATGGGGCTGGGCCTGCTTCCCGAGGAGTTCCCGGACCCGGGCATCCACGTCTGGGACCTCGAGGACGACGTCGGAAAGTTCGTTAACGGCATCGAGGTGCCGCTCGACCCGTTTCCGGGCGTCATCGGCGTCGCGCCCGGCGAGGACGGCGCCCACGATACCCTTCCCCCCCGGAGCGTCGGCGGCAACATGGACGTAAAACACCTCACTGCCGGCTCCACCCTCTATCTCCCCGTCGAGGCCGAAGGTGCGCTGTTCTCCACGGGGGATTGTCACGCCGCACAGGGGGACGGGGAGGTGTGTGTCACCGGCATTGAGGCGGAGATGTTCGTCACGGCCCGCTTCGACGTCCGGAAAAACATGGACATCCAGCAGCCACAGTTCGAGACCCGCGGGCCATTCACCCCGACGGGCGTGGACGAGCCGATGTACGGCACCACCGGCATCGACGACGATCTGATGGAGGCGACAAAGAAGGCCGTCCGACACATGATCGAGCATCTCCACACGGAGCAGGGGCTGAGCCGCGCGGAGGCGTACATCCTCTGCTCGGCCATCGTCGATCTGAAAATAAACCAGGTCGTCGACGCGCCGAACTGGACGGTGTCGGCGTACCTGCCTGAGAGCATCTTCCCCGAGTAAGCGACGAGGAGGCGAGGGCGACGGCCGTGGACCCCGACATCACGGCGGTGTTCGGGTCGTACTTCCACGAGCGGGGCCCGACCCTCGTGAGCGTCGCCGGCGGCGAGCAGTACCTCCCCGCGGATGACTCCGTCTCTGAGGGACCCGCGCCCACGGCCGGTGAATTTGCCGTCCGGCTCGACGACGTCTCCTGCCCGATAAGCTACGAGCCGTAGCACCCGGTTGCGGGCCCGGGCGCGCTGGCGGACAGGTGCGGACGTCACCTCGGTGGATGCTGTGGCGGTGGTGCTGGTGATGCCCGGGCGGGCGATCGGGTGGAGGATAGCCGTCGAGGCATAAGTCCTACTCGCCGGTGTCGTTGCCGTCCGGCCGGGGAACCCGGGGTTGGCCCGGGTCACGTGGCGTCCCCGGATCGTCCCTCTCTTCCGCCCACTCACCCAGTTCCCTCGGGTCCAGGTGGACGAACACGTCGTCCACTTCGTCGATGGCGCCGATAGCGCGTATCACCGCTGTCTCGATGTCGTGGGCCTCGCTCAGCGTCCGGTGGCCCTGTATCTCGATGTGGAGGCTCACGTCAACTTCCGGACCGACGTAGTGGGCGACGACGTCGTGGACTCCCTCGACATCCGGGTGGTCGAGCGCCGTCGCGACGATGCGCTCACGGAGTTCCGCCGGCGGCGCCCGCCCGATGAGGTAGTCGACGTTGTCCCGGAGGATTCCTACCCCAGTGTGGAGGATGCTGAGCGCGACGACGGCGCCCGCCAGCGGGTCCAGCACCGGGAACCCCGCGGCCGCACCGAGCACGCCCGCCAGCGCGGCGACGGCGGTGAGCACGTCCGCCCGGTTGTCAAGCGCCGCGGCCTCGACTGCGGGCGAGGAGTAGGTCTGACCCGCCTGGAGGCAGTAGCGGTACAACCACATCTTCACGAGGGCCCCGACGACGAGCACGCCGGCCGCCAGCGGCCCGCCCACCGCGGGGCTGCCGCCTGACAGCACCGACCGGCCTGCGCCGTACAGCACCGCGGCGCCGGCCAGCAGCACCCCCAGGCCAACCGCCAGCGCGACGAACGGCTCGATTCGCTCATGGCCGTGGGGGTGCGTGCCGTCGGCCGGGCGGGTGGTAAGGTAGAGCCCACCGAGCACGACTAGACTATAGACGGCATCGCTCAGGGAATTGACTGCCTCACTGCCGACGGCGACGCTGCCGGTGGCCCACCAGACAGCGCCTTTCAGAATGAACAGCGCGGCGTTGGCCCCCACAAGCAGGAGACCGATTCGTCGGAGGGCCCGCGCGCGGTCCATACCGCGCGGTAGGCCACTGTCCGGTATAGAGGCTTCGCCCTCAGAGGGTGAGCGCCACAGCCCCGCTGTCGGCGAGACTCGCGCCCTCCTGTTCGCGAAACGCGTCGTGGAGTCGCGTGTAGCTGTCGTCAACGGCCTCTACAATGACCTTTGTCCCGCTTACCACCGGCATAAAGTTCGTGTCGCCGGTCCATCGGGGGACGATATGGGTATGGAAATGGTCCGGGACCGAGCCGCCGGCGCCATCCCCGAGGTTGAGCCCGGCGTTGAACCCGTCCGGGGCCAGCGCCACTCGGAGCGCTCGAAACGTGCGCTGTTTCAGCCGGGCGTGATCGAGCAGTTCTGTCTCCGACAGCGCGTCGTAGTCGGCGGTGTGGCGCTCGGGGATCACCATTGCGTGCCCAGGGTTGTATGGATAATTGTTCAGTAGGACGAATGAGTGTTCGCTCCGGGCGACGATTCGGGTTTCACGGTCCTCCTTCCGCTCGGGGAGCGCACAGAACACACAGCCCTCCCTTTCCCCGTCGCGCTCCACCCACTCGATTCGCCACGGCGCGAACAGCTGATCCATGCGCCTCGTCCGGTCGGGCGCTTCAAAAGGCTGCCCACCCCCGCCAGGACCGTTTATGAACGTTTTGGTAGTTGGACCTTCCGGTGTTCGTCTATCGGTCGAAAAACGATTATGAACGTTCTGAAACCCAGAGAGGACGTCTCGCTGATATTCGGCTCCCGTCTGGTGGTTTCAGCGGTAAACGGACCGAACGAAATATGATTTTTATACCCCTCCCTGCCCATCCGCCTGACGCGATGGGAGCAACTCAGGACAGGCCCGGTGACGTCACCGAGGAGTGTAGCCACTGCAACAGGGAGACGGCACACGGTGTGTCGATAGAAATCAGAACTGAGAGCGACAAGTCCGAGAACGCGGAGTTCTCCCGCGAGCCGTACCGGGTGGCGACCTGTCTCGCCTGCGGCGGTGAGACAGCTATCCGGATGAACAACGCCTGAGCTGAGGGCGGTTGCTCCCACCTTTGGGGGGGATGGGGGGCACCCATCGGGTCAGGTCCGCGTCGTGACTTCTATCCCGGAGTCGGTGACGATTAGCGTGTGCTCCTTCTGGCTGACGAGGCTCCCCTCGCTCTCTTGAAGCACGGGGTAGCCGTGAACGATGCCGGCCTGGGAGAGCCGGCGGATGGCCATCTCCGGCCGGCGTACGTCCAGCCAGCGGGTAGCAAACGGCAGGGTTCGGTACTCTTCGGAAATCTGCTCCAGCGCCTGGCGGGCCTCGCGGTTGCGCACGGAGCGCTCGGTCTCCAGGGAGTAGATCTCCTCAGTTCCGCCCTCTGTCACCTTTCCACCGCCGTCAGTCGCGAACGGCTCGATAGCGACCACATCGCCCGGCTGCAGTTCCACCCCCGACTCGACCGCACGGTTAGGGATGTTCGGGGAGGTATGCTGCTCGTAGCGGCCGAGGCCGTGGCCGGTGAGGTTCACCACCGGGTTGTAGCCGTAGCCGTCGATCACCTCCTCGATCGCGGCACCGATCTCCCCGGTGTGTGTGCCCGGGCCGGCGACCTCTAGGGCGGCGTCCAGCGCCTCCTCAGCGGCCGTCACGAGCTCATCCGTGCCGGTAAAGTCGATCGTGACGGCGGTGTCGGCCAGCCAGCCGTCGATCTGGACGCCGATGTCCAGTTTCACCATCTCCTCGCCGATGGTTCGCTCGTCGTCGACGCCGGCGGCACCGTGGGCCGCCTCGTTGTCGACGCTGATGTTCAGCGGGAAAGCCGGCTCCCCCCCGAGTTCGCGGATGCGGTCCTCGACCCATTCGCTGAGTTCCAGGTAGCCCGTCCCCACCTCCACCCGGTCGGCGGCCTCCTCACGGACCTGGGCAAGGATCTCGCCGGCCTCCCGGTGGCTCTCGTACTGATCGGCGCTCAGGTCGACGCTCATACCGCTACTGGGGCGAGGCTGGGCATAGGCGTTGTGTCACAGGGCGCGTTTATACGCCGGCAGCCCCACGTCCGGGTATGCCACCGAACGCTGACGAGTGCGCCCCCGACTTCGAGGCGCTGCTGTGTGACGGAGAGACGTTCCGCTCAACGCGGCTAGAAGCGGCCGCGGACGGCGGTGCCGTGCTCGTGTTCTCCGCGTTGGCGTTCTCGGCGATCGCGGAGAACTGGTGGAAGCGCTACGACCGGGCCGGCTGGGATGAGTTTCCCGTGCCCGTGCTCGGCGTCTCGCGAGACGGTCCCTACAGTCTGAACGCCTTCATTCGACACGTTGACAGTCCGTTCCAAATGTTCGCCGATGTGGACGGCGGCGTCGGCACGGCGTTCGGCCTCCTAGTCGAGCGCGACGGGATGGCCAACACGTCCACCCCGATGCGAGCGACGTTCGTACTGGATGCGGACCTGACGGTGCGCTACTGCTGGGTGGCCGACGACTGGATTTCCCCGGCGCCGCTTGAGCCGGTTACCGAGGCCGTCGGCGCGCTATGACTCACCTCGCAGTGTCCCGGTACAGCAGACCGAATGCGGCCGCCAGCGGGGCGATTGCGAGCGTGCCGACGAACGCCGCTACCGCGCCCCCGGCCGCGACCGCCAGTTGGCCGCCGAGGAGAGCGCCGACCGTCTCAATGCCGACAGCCAGCCCCGTCGTCAGCGCGTAGACGGCGACCAGCGCCAGCGCGGTCCGGCCGTACTCGCCAGTGAGCCCGATGCTCCGCTGTGCCGAGCGGAACGTTCCGTTCCCGTCGAGCGCGGCCGCCGGCGGGGCCAGCGACAGCCGGTAGAGCGCGACCGGCACCAGCAGCGCCGGGAGGACGGACTCGAACACCGTCGGCACCAGCCGGGAGGCGCCGTAGCCGACGGCGGCGTTAGCCACGAGCAGCGCCAGCCCGAACGGGACGATCGCCGGGAACCGCACGAGCGCGACCCCGAGCCGGGAGGGGAAGCTCCGGGCCTCGCCTGCCGACAGCAGCGCCACCGTCGCCGCGTACAGCACGAACAGCTGGTGGATGTAGCCGAACGCCGTCGCCAGCGTCCCGCTGGGGTCGACCAGCAGCGGGAGCGTCCCGAGCACCACGAACAGCGTGACCGTCCCGGGGTCCCGCGCCAGCAGGCCCAGCCCGTTAGACAGCAGCGCACCCACCCCCCTCGCGTCGCTCATCACCGGAACGCCGGGCGGAGGGGCAATCGGCCTTCCGATTCAGCGCACGCCCATCTGCTTCGCGACGGTGTTAAGCTGTATTTCGTCGGTGCCCTCCACGATCCGCAGGGTGCGCGCCAGGTGGAGATGGTCGGTGAACGGGTTGTCCTCCGCGAGACCGCTCGCGCCGTGGACCTGCATCACATCGTCGGCGACCTGCCAGTAGGCGTCGGTGGCGAACCACTTGAACAGGGAGGCGTCCTCGACGACCGACTCCGCCTGGTCCATCCGCCAGGCCACCCGAAGTCCAGTCGCGTCAGCGGCGTAGGTCCGCGCCCGGCCCCGCGCGAGCTTGTGGCTGATACCCTGGAATTCCCCGATCGGGCGGCCGAACGCCTCCCGCTCGCAGGCGTACTCCACCCCCCGCTCGATGAGATCCTGCGCGCCGCCGACCGCGCGGGCCCCTAGCTCCATCCGCCCCAGCGAGAGAAACTCCATCGCCTCGTAGAACGCCCCGTCGACGGTGCCCAGCACGCGGGAGTCCGGGACGCGGACCCCGTCGAGCACCACTTCCGCCTGCATCCCCTCCAGACCGGGGACGTTGTTGATCGAACCGAGGTCGTACTCGTCGGCTTCAACGAGAAAGCAGGTGATGCCGCCGTAGCGACCGGCCTCCTCCTGGGAAGTGGTGCGGGCGAACACCTGCAGGAAGTCTGCGTACGGGGCGTTCGTTATCCACTGTTTCGTGCCGTCGATGATCCACTCTCCGCCCTCCCGGCGGGCGGTCGTCGCCATCCCCGGGGAGTCGGAGCCGGCGCCGGGTTCGGTCTGGGCGAAGCCGGTAGAGGCCTCGGCCTGGACCACCGGCTTCAGGTACCGCTCGACTTGCTCGCCCTCGGCGTTCAGAAGCAGCGGCTTGGGCCCCTCCGGGCCTGCGAGGACGTATTCCGAGAGCCCAGGGCCATGGCTCGCGACGTGGCGGTTCGCGCGATACCAGGTGACCGTTGAGACGTCCTCGCCGCCGGCGGACTCGGGCATGTTCATCGCGTAGAATCCCGCTTCCGCTGAGCGCCGTCGTACTGTCTCAATGGCCTCAATCACCGGCTCGACGAGCCGCCCATCCGGTTCGTTGGCCAGCCGGGGGTTGGCGTACGTCTCGCCGAGTTCCTCCTCAAGAGGCTCGACCTCCCGCTGAATGAACTCGTCGAGTGACGCCCGGAGCAGGCGCCACTCTTCCGGTTCCGCGAAGCTCACGCCCTCGCCCGCGTCGGCGTCGCTGGCCATGGGAATCACTCCGCGCCGGCGGACAAAACGCCTACGCTCGGCCCCGACACGGTTCCGGAGGGTTAAGGTACGGGCGTCGCAAACGGCTGCGCATGAGCGATATCAGCCGTCGGAGCTTCCTCCGAGCGGCCGGCACCGGCGCGGGCGTCGCCGCGGCCACTGGTACCGTCGCCGCTCAGGAGGACGAGGGCGGCGAGGGGGGTGGCGGCCAGGGCCCCGTCGACTGGGGTGGTTACCTCGAGGAGAACGCCGCCAACTGGGCCGGTCCGGAGGACACCGTTGACGCCACCGGGCAGT
>CAZLOO010000107.1:0-7203 GCA_964561055.1 uncultured Halobacteriales archaeon | reverse complement strand
CATCAGTAGGCGTACGGCCAGTTGCGGAGGTACTCCTTCAGTTGCCCGAGTGCGGCCAGCACCCCCTTCGGCTCGACGGCCAGCACGACGATGATGACGACCCCGAACAGCACCGGGGTGAGCGCCGTCGCGTTGAGCGCCTGGAGGAACCCCTGCAGGGCGTCCTGGAGGATGGTGACGATACCGACACCGAGCAGCGCACCCCACACCCGCCCGAGCCCGCCGAACAGCAGCATCACGTAGTGCTCGAGGGTGATCTCCAGCCCGAAGAAGTTGGGGTCGATGAACCCCAGCTGGTAGCCGTACAGCCCGCCGGAGAATCCGATCATGAATCCGCCGACGGCGAACGCCAGCAGCTTGTTCCGGTAGACGTTCACGCCGAGCACGGCCGCCGCGAGGTCGTTCTCGTGGACCGCGCGGAACGTCCGTCCGATGCCGGTCCGGGAGAGGTTCAGCGACAGCAGCGCGAACACGAGCAGCGACACCAGCGCCACCACGTAGATGGCGGTCTCCCCCTCCACGGGGAGGAAGCCGCCGACGAGGCCGGCGTCGAACGGGAACTGCTGCTGTGAGCCGCCGTGGAGCCACGCAAGCTGCGGGTTCGGGAAGAACCAGTCCTGGGCGATGAACTGCAGGGCCAGCGTCGTGATGGCGATGTAGAACCCCTTCACGCGGAAGGAGGGGAGCCCGAACGCCACCGCCACCGCGGCGGTGAGCAGGCCGCCGACGGTCACCGCCGGCAGCAGGCCGACGCCGGTGCCTAGCAGCTGTGAGGTGGTGTAGGCGCCGATGGCCATGAACGCCCCCTGGGCGAGCACGATCTCCCCGGCGTAGCCGAGGATGACGTTCAGCCCGAGGACGGCGATGCCGAAAATGAACATCCGCGACAGCAGCGACAGCGTCCCGCCGCCGAGGAACAGCGGCGCAAGGAACGGTATCGGCAGCCCCAGCACGAGCGCGACCCGCTGGATGCGCCAGCGGAACAGCCCCATCCGGGAGCCGTAGCTGGTGAAGTACTCACCGCAGGGCATGCTCACCCCTCCGGCTGCCGCGTCGATCGGTCCGCCCGGTACGCCGCTGGACGTGTGTTCCAGTCATATCAGAGCCTCTCGATTCGCTCGGTGCCGAACAGCCCGTACGGTTTCACGACGATGACGACCAGCAGGAACAATAGCGGGAGTATCCCCCCGAACCCCGGGCCGAAGTTCGCCTTGAGCTCTATCACCGGCACCACGACGGCCGTGCCGCCCTCGAAGTAGAACGACCCTAGTTCCTCGAGCGCGCCGACGACGATGGCGCCGATGAACGCCCCGGGAATGGAGTCGAGCCCGCCGAACACCACCGCTGCGAAGATGATGATGCCGACGGTGCGGATGTTGAACGCCGCGCCGCCCCGGGAGACCGCCAGCAGCATCCCGCCGACGGCGGTGATAGCAATCGACATCGTCCACGCGATGACGATGGTTCGCTCGATGCTCACCCCGAGCACCATCGCCGCCTGTTGATCGGAGGAGGCCGCTCGCAGGATGCTCCCGACGACGGTGTACCGGAAGAACAGCATCAGCGCCACCACGATCAGCAGCGACAGCACGACGCCGATGGCGAACGCCGCCGGCAGCGACACCCCGAACGGGAGCGGCACGCTCCACTCCGGGCGCAGCGCCGCCGGATACCCTCGGAAGTTCTGCCCGAACTGGTACTGGACGAGCCCCCGGAAGATGCCCGCCAGCGCCAGCGTGACGATGATCACCGACAGCACCGGCTCGCCGATGAACTGCCGGAACACGACCCGCTCGAGAATCACGCCCAGGGCCACCCCGATGGCGACCGCGCCCGCGACGGCGACGGCCGCGGGCAGCCCGAGGAAGGCGCCCCCGCCGAGGATCACCACCGCGTAGGCGCCGACCAGCGCCAGCTCCCCCTGGGCGAAGTTCAGCACGCCGGTCACCTTGTAGATCAGCGAGAACCCCATCGCCACCAGCGCGTACAGCGCCCCCAGGCCGATGCCGGAGACGAGTATGGCGAACAGCTGGCCGACGTCAACCATCCGGCTCCACCTCCTGGAGGGGCTGATCGACGTCTACGACGGTCATGCGGCCGCGTTCGACGGATTCTCGGCCGTTCTGGTAGGTGATCGTCACGTCCAGCTCCACCTCGTCGCTGCCGTCGTACAGCGCCTCTACCAGGCGGTCGTAGCGGTCAACAACGACCTCCCGGCGGATCTTCCCCGTCCGGGTGAGGTCGCCGTCGTCGGCGTCGAACTCCTTGAATAGGAGGACGAACCGCTCGATGGGGTGGTCCAGCTCCTCGTTGGTCTCGGCGACGACGCCCCGTATCAGCTCCAGCACCGGCGGCTTCTGGGTGAGGTCCCGGTAGCCGGTGTACTGAATGTCCCGCTGGTCGGCCCACTCCGCAACGTTGTCGTAGCGGATGTTGAGCACGGCCGCCAGCGAGTCGCGGCCGTCGCCGACCACCAGCGCCTGCTTCACGTACGGGTTGAACTTCAGCTTCGTCTCCACGCTGATCGGCGCGATGGCGGTGCCGTCCGCGAGCTCGAGCACGTCGTCCATTCGGTCGAACACCTTCACGTGGCCGTCCTCCGTGAGCGCGCCGAAGTCGTCGGTGTGGAGCCAGCCGTCCTCCAGGGCCCCCTCCGTCTTCTCGGGCATGTTGTAGTACCCCGAGGTGACCACCGGCCCCCGGACGAGCAGTTCGCCGCTGGGGGTGATACCGACCTCCACGTTGGGGAACACCTCCCCGACGGTGTCGGACTGGATGTCGTCGTCGCGGTGCATCGTCACGAAGCCACACACCTCCGACTGGCCCCAGATCTGCTTCAGCGGTACGCCCAGCGCGTGGTAGTAGGTGAAGTGCTCCTCGCCCAGCGGGCCGCCGCCGGTGTACACGTTCTTCGCGCGCTTGAGGCCGATCTTGTCGAGGATCGGCCGGTAGGCGATCCAGTACAGCAGCCAGTGGGCCGCCCGCAGCGTCGCCGGTGGGTCGCCCTCCTCGTCGCCGCTGACGTAGGAGGCGTACTCCCGGCCGACGGACATCGCCCGCTCGTACACGTACCGCTTCAGGGGGGTGGTATTCTCGATCTTCGCCTTGATATCAGCCACCCAGGTCTCGTAGGTGTTCGGCGAGGAGAAGATGATTTCCGGGCCGATCTCCCGGAGGTCCTCCTGCTCGGTCTCGGGCTGTTCGGGGAAGTTGGCGGTCCAGCCGCCGACGAACGCCGCGGCGATCAGGATCATCTGCTCGCCGACCCACGCCATCGGCAGGTACGAGAAGTAGTCCGACTCCGGCGGCAGCGGGTCGATCTCGATGGCGGCGTTCGCGAGGTTGAGGAAGTTGAAGTGGCTCAGCTGGACCCGCTTGGGCATCCCGGTCGTCCCGGAGGTGGGCGCCAGCACCGCCGGCGTGTCCGGGTCGACCGACCGGATGCGCTCGGGGAGGTGGTCCTCGCCGAGCTCCGAGCGGCGCTCGCGGCCGCGCGCCTCGAGCTCGTCGTAGGCGACGATCTCGAGGTCGATCTCCCCGACCTCCGCGTGGGGGGTCGCCCCCCGCTCGTAGCGGAACATCCCCTTCGGGTCGCGGTAGACGATGGTCTCCAGTGAGGGGACGTCGTCGGCAACCAGCAGGATCTTGTCCACCATCTCCTGATCCTCGGCGTACACCACCGACGGCTCCAGCAGCCGGAGCTGGTCGCCGATGTCCTCCGGGAGCATCTCCTCGTAGTTTGGCGCGGCCATCCCGCCGAGGCTCATCGCCGCCAGCCAGGCCCACAGCTGGTGGGGCCGGTTATAGCCGATGGTGAACAGCACGTCCGCCTCGCCGAAGCCGAGCGTCTCCAGCCCGAGCGCGAACGCCTCGACCCGCTCGTAGTACTCCTCCCAGGTGAACTCCTCCCAGACGCCGTAGCGCTTCCAGCGCAGGGCGGTGTCCTCGGCGTGCTCCTCGAGGTGGTCGAGCAGCACCTCCGGTAGCGCCCGGTCGGAGACGATCGGCACCTTCTCCCCCCCGGGGGCGCTCAACACCCGGTCGACGACGAGGGTCCCCTCGTCGGCGGTCGCCGGCTCCTCGCCGGCGGGGTCGTCGGTCGCCACGGTCACTCCACCCCTGTGTACACCTGTGCGACCTCCGGGTCGTCGGTGACCGCGTCCGGCGCGCCCCTGGCGAGGACGTGCCCCTCCTGGAGGACGATCATCCGGTCGCTGACGTCGGTGACGACCTCCAAGTCGTGCTCAATCATCACCAGCGTCAGCTCCTCTTCCTCGCGGAGGTCCGTGAGGAACCGCACCATGTCGTACTTCTCGTCGAAGGTGAGCCCGGACATCGCCTCGTCGAGCAGCAGCACGTCCGGCTCCAGCGCCAGCGACCGCGCCAGGTCCACCCGCCGGCGCACGCCCAGCGGCAGCGCGTCGATGGTGGCGTGGCGGTACTCCCACAGCTCTAGGTAGTCGAGTATCTCCTCGACCCGGCGCATGTTCTCGGCCTCGATCCGGCGGCCGGGGCCGTAGAACACCAGCGCCTCCAGCAGGTTCGGCCGGTTGCGCACCGCACGCACCGTCATCACGTTCTCGATGACATCCTCGCCCTCGAACAGCTCCAGCCCCTGAAAGGTGCGGCCGAGGCCGCGCCGCGCCCGCTTGTACTGGGCCAGCCCGGTCACCGCCTCGCCGTGGAGGTACACCTCCCCCTCGTCCGGGGTGTAGAACCCGTTGAGAACGTTCAACAGCGAGGTCTTGCCGGCGCCGTTGGGGCCGACGATCGATACCCACTCGCCGGGCTCGATGCCGATGGAGACGTCCGCGACGGCGGTCACCGCCCCGAAGGTCTTCGTGACGCCCCGACAGCCGATGACCCCCTCCTCGGGCGGGACGTGCGGGCCGGCGCGCAGGTCCGACGAGCCGGTCCCGCGCTGGGCGCTCATCAGGACCACCTCCGGCGAATCTTGTAGTGGCGGACGTCCGTGTACCGCCCCTCCTCGCGGGAGGTGCCCAGGTAGAACTCCTTGATTTCCTCGCGGTTGACCAGCTCCCCGGCGGGGTCCTGGAGCTCTATCTGACCGTTCTCCATCACGTAGCCGTAGTCGGCGATGTCGAGGGTACGTTTCGCGTTCTGGTCGGCGATCAGCATCGTGATCCCCTCCTGGTCGTTGATCTCCACCAGCGTCTCGAAGATGTCCCGCACGAGCTTCGGCGCCAGCCCCAGCGAGGGCTCGTCCAGCAACAGCAGCCGCGGCCGGTGGATCAGCGCCCGCGCGATGACGAGCATCTGCTGTTCCCCGCCGCTGGTGTAGCCGGCCTTCGTGTCGAGGACGTCCTCCAGTCGGGGGAAGTACTCGAACGCGAGCTCGTAGTCAGCCTCGTCGAAGCTGAACCGCCGCCCCTCGCGGTAGAGTCCACAGCGCAGGTTCTCCTCGACGGTGAGGTCCTCGAAGACCCGCCGTCCCTCAAGGATGTGGGTGATGCCCCGCCCGACCATCTCCGTGGCGCCGAAGTTGGTCACGTCCTCGCCGTCGTAGAACACCCGTCCCCGGGTCACCTCCCCGCGCTCCGTGCGGCCGATGCCGGAAATCATCTTCAGGATGGTGGACTTGCCGGCGCCGTTGGGCCCCAGCAGGGCGACGATATCCCCCTCCTGAGCCTCCATCGACACCCCCTGGACCGCCAGGAAGTGCCGGTCGTATACGATCTCGACGTTGTCAAGCTCCACCACCGGCGGCTGGTCGTCCTCCTCGCCGGCGGCGGCCTCCGTGGCCCCCGTGGTGCTGGCGGTCATCAGAGACCGATCCAGTCCTCGCGTCGGGGGAGCTCGACGGTGGTGTCGAATTCGAGGGCGCCGTCGGACACCTCGAACAGCCGGCCAGTCATCGTCGGCCGTCGGTCGCCCTCCTGGTAGTTGAACGGGGCCGACAGGTCCCACATGTTGTCGTCCTCGATAGCGAACATCCCCTGGCGGAGGTTCTCCCCGGACGTGGGGTCCAGATCCATCTCGTCGGCGTTCTGGATCGCCTTGGCCACCAGCAGCGTGTGGATGCAGCCCCGGACGTAGTTGAGGTTGGCCACCTCCGGGTTGTCCATCGACCGGTCCTCGCGCTCGAAGTTGGCCTCTATCATCTCCGCGCCGTCGCCGCCGGAGTCGAGCGCCCCCTGGAAGTTGCGGAACGCGTTGACGTAGCGGGCGCCCTCGAACACGTCCGGTGACTGGTCGACCCGGAGTTCGTCGACGGTGTATGTGAGCCCGCACACTGTCACCTCCGGGTACACCTCCTGGCGGGCCGACAGCAGCACCTGCATCGGCGCCGCGGTGTTCTGGTGGATGAGGTAGTCGACGTTGTCGTCCTTGGCCTTCCGGACCTGGCTGGTCGCGGAGTTGGCCGTCAGCGGGAGGTTGATATCGCTGCCGACCTCCAGTCCCAGCTCCTCGGCGTACTGCTTGCCGCCCTCGACCGGCGACTGGCCGAAGGAGGTGTTCGAGAAGATGAACGCGATCCGCGCACCGGGGTCGTTGTCGGCGATCCACTTCAGGTGCGCGCGGGCCTGGCTAGTATAGTCCAGGTTGCCGAAGAAATTGTACGGCGCGTCCTCCTCCAGCAGGTTCGCCGAGTACGACGCCGACACGTACACGACCTGATCGCGGGCGACCGTCGCCGACAGCGCCTCCGTGTCGGCGGTGCCCCAGCCGATGATTGCCGGCGGGACCGAGTCGGAGGTGTACTCGCTGTAGTACTGCTGAGCCTGGGACACCTCGTAGGCGTAGTCGTTGTTGGGATGGTCGATCTCCTGGGGGAGGACGTCGTTCTCGTTGATATACGTTATCGCGTCCCGGGAGCCGATTGCCGTCGGCCGCCCCACGTCGGAGGTGGCGCCACTCGTGTCGTAGATGCCCGGCACCCGTATCTGCTCCGTGCCGCCCCCGCCCCCACCACCGGTGCAGCCGGCGAGCATGCCGACCCCTGCCGCGCCGGCAGCCTTCAGTATCGTTCGACGCGTATGTGACCTGGTATCGGATGGCAGGTTTGCCATACCACCGTTGCTCGCCCGGACCGGATAAAGTAGTTTCCCTGACGTGACCCTTCTCAGCCGACAGGTCGACTCCCGGCAAGCTTCTTGAGGAGTCGCCCCCTTCGCTCGCTCATGGAAGACTGTGTGTTCTGTGGCATCGTTCGCGGCGACATCCCCGGCCGGACGGTGTACG
>CAZLOO010000106.1:0-7255 GCA_964561055.1 uncultured Halobacteriales archaeon | reverse complement strand
TAGGGGGCTCGCCACGGATTTATACCGGCTGGGTCCCATCAGCGGGTATGGACTTCGAGCTTCCGTCCGAACACCGCATGATCCGGGACGAGGTGCGGTCGTTCTGCGAGGAGGAGATCGCTCCCATCGCACAGGAGATCGAGGACGAGCACCGATTCCCGGCCGAGATCTTCGACGCGCTCGGACAGCTCGATATGATGGGCGTGCCGGTGAGCGAGGAGTACGGCGGCCTCGGGGGGGATCAGCTGATGTACGCGTTAGTGACAGAGGAGCTGGGACGCGTCTCGGGGTCGATCGGCCTATCCTATGCTGCCCACGTCTCGCTGGGCTCGAAGCCGATCGAAATGTTCGGCAGCGAAGCCCAGAAGGAGGAGTGGTTGGAGCCACTGGCCCGGGGCAACCACCTCGGCGCTTGGGCACTGACCGAACCCTCCAGCGGCTCGGATGCCTCGGACATGGACACCCACGCCGAGCGAGAGGGTGACGGCTACACGCTGAACGGCACCAAGCAGTTCATTACCAACGCTAACGTCGCCGGGTCCATCATCGTGAAGGCTGTTACCGACCCGGGGGCGGGCTACGACGGTATCTCCACGTTTATCATCGATCCGAACGAGGACGACGGCTTCTCCGTCGAGACGGTATGGGAGAAGATGGGGCTGAACGCCTCGCCTACCTGTGAGATTCGGTTCGATGACTGCCACATCCCCGAAGATCGCCTGCTCGGCGAGGAGGGGGACGGCTGGGAGCACACCCTGAAGACGCTCAACGGCGGGCGGATCTCCATCGCCGCGCTGTCGACGGGGTTGGCCCAAGGCGCCTACGAGGCCGCCAAGGAGTACGCGACCGACCGCGAGCAGTTCGGCAGGCCCATCTCGAAGTTCGACGCGGTGCGTGACATGATTGTCGAGATGGACCGGGCCATCGAACGCTCCCGGCTGCTTACCCACAAGGCCGCTACGATGTACGACAACGGTGAGGACGTAGTACGGATGTCCTCGCTTGCGAAACTGGACGCCTCCGAGACTAGCCGCGAGGTCGCCGAGGACGCCGTCCAGGTGCTGGGCGGCTACGGCTACACGACGGACTTCGCCCCACAGCGATTCTACCGAGACGCCAAGCTGATGGAGATCGGCGAGGGCACCAGCCAGATACAGCGGCTCGTGTTGGGCCGACAGCTCGGCCTGTAGGCGGATGCTGCTCCAGGTGGGGTTCGACTTCGGCCTGCTCCAGCTTCTGGGGGCCGCGCTGATCGCGGCCGGCGGGTTCGCGTTCGTACGCGCGCCGGAGATGGTCGCTGCCCGCACCGCCGAGAACGCCGAGGTCGAACTCCCGGAGCCGCCGGAGCCGGACGACGAGGAGGTGCGCGCCCACCGCTTCTTCAGCGGACTTGTGGTGGCCGTCGGGGTGGTGCTGCTCGCCGCCGGGGTGTACGGGATCTGACACCCACAAAGGGTTTTTCCGCTCGCGCGGGAGTTCGGGCCGCGGGTCTCGGGTAGGGGCCGACCCGCGGCATTCTTTGGGGAGCCGATACCGCCAAGTGAGCGACGGCCGGCGATTCCGTATGGGAAGGTCGCTCGATTCGCGAGTCAAGCAAACGGAGCGTGTCGTCGAACACCTTCGCGAGGAGTACCCGGATGCGACGATATCGCTGAACTACTCTAACCGTCTTGAGCTTTTAGTGGCGGTCGTACTCAGTGCCCAGTGTACTGACGAGCGGGTAAACTCGGTGACGGAGGAGCTATTCGAGCGCTACCGCACCGCCCACGACTACGCCAGCGCTAGTGAGGAGCAACTCGCAGAGGACATCTACGGGGTAACCTTCCATAACAGCAAAGCGGGCTATCTGAAAGAGTCCGGGCGCATCATCAGCGAGGAGCATGGTGGCGAGGTGCCCGACACGATGGCGGAGCTCACTGAGCTCCCGGGGGTCGGCCGAAAGACAGCGAACGTTGTCCTCCAGCACGGCCATGACGTCGTTGAGGGTATTGTCGTCGACACCCATGTCATCCGGCTCTCCCGGCGGCTGGGGCTCACCGAGGAGACGGACCCGGAGGCGATAGAAAGCGACCTAATGGAGCTGGTTCCGGAAGAGGACTGGCGGGCGTTCACCCATCTGCTGATCTCCCACGGGCGGGCGACCTGCACGGCACGCACCCCCGACTGTGGGGACTGCGTACTGGAGGCGGTCTGCCCGTCGTCGAAGCTGGACTCGGAGACGGACCTCGCCAGTGGGGAGCCGTGGTGAGGGCGTGACCGCTGCCGAGAAGTCACGCGCAATCGGGCTGTCACCCCCGGGGTGCCCTGGCGTGAGGCGTCGGGAGTTGCTGGTTGAGCGCTGGGGTCCCGAGTGCGGATTCTACCGGCTGCTGGGGGGCGTCCGGCTCGGCGAGGCCAGCGACGCCGCTGTCATCCGAGAGTTCCGCCAGGGCAAAACCAGGAGGTGTCGGGCCGACCGGCTGGGCGTCGTGGAGACCGTCTTCCGCTTCTCCCGGGAGCGCCCGGAGCCGGTGTACTCGAGCGGAATCCGGGAACTGCTTGACGGCGATAGCGGTCACGTCGTCTCGGAGTGGTTCAGGTGAGGACGTACCGGAGGGCGTAGCGACCAACGCCGACGAGGTACGCGAGGATCCAGAACAGCACGTAGCCGAACACGCCGACACGGAGCCGGCGGCGCCAGAACTTCATGTTGTCGTCGCCGATCTCCTCCAGCAGGACGTCCTCGTCGTAGTCGTGATAGAGGTCGTGCTCGTACTTCGCGCGGAAGATACGGACGATGCCAGTGAAGCCGAACGTCAGCATCGCGTACGCCTGCAGGCCGAGAAAAGCGTGGACCGCAGCCAGCCCACCGAACTGGTCGAACAGACGGGGGGCCATCCAGGTAACAAGCGGCACCGTCGTCAGCGCCAGGCCGGTGACGATGAAGCGGAGATGGTAGGTGAGCACGTCCCAGGTGACCCGCTCGGCATCGATCATGATCCAGGCGCCGTAGAGGAAACAGGGAAAGCTCAGCGTCACCGAGACCAGAACGACCGTCGCGATCTGGGCGTCAGTGAGACCGAGGGGGGACATCCGCCCGACGGTAGGCGCGATGGTCGGTAAAGGATGCCGACTCCAGGTCGCTGCGGTTAATCGACACTCGATCGCAGGGAGACAAATCAGGCGACGCTGACGCCGACGCCGGCTCCCGGGGGACACGTTCTCCGGAGGCGAGAAAGAGCTTGCAGAGCTCCGTGCCGCTGTTAAGAAGACGTAGGACGTACTCCTACTCAATCTTCTCCTAGCCAGTAGTTGACCATCCCTCTGCCCTCTAGCGGCGCGGCCGCAGCGGTCCTCCGGTCGTTGGGGGCAATGAAAGAGGAGTCGTTGAGAAACCGGCTAAGGAACGGTTCTACGACCGTTGCTCACGGCGGATACCGAGCGGGTTCTTACAGTTCTTGCAGAGAAAGAGATCCTTGTTTCCGTAGAGGCTGAACCCGCCGTCCTCCTCTACATCGAACTCTGGGACCTCGTGTTCGTGTGCCTCCTCGAGTTCCTCCATCGACTCCACTTCGTCACCGCACTCCGGGCAAGTGATAGTGTCACTCATGCATACAGGTTCATGCAGTGAGGTAATATAAAGATGGCCCAGCAGTGCGGGTCGGATACACATTGTGGATAACGTCCAAACCCATGCGCGTCTCGCGTCGCGAGCGCGGTCACTTAGGGTATCGCTGACTTTCTCAGATGGAAACGTGGCAATACCACACTCCTCTGAGTAGCTACACAATCGTCACTCTGACGGTGGCTCCCTCCGTAGTGTGAACCGATGGGTGAGTCGTCGGACGACCAACCGCGCACGCACGAAGAGTTGAGCGATGAGTCCGACGAACTCGACGGAGAGGATGAGGAATCCGATGAAGACGTTTCGGTAGAGACACTGCGTAAACAAGTAGAAGAAAAGTACGACTTCGACAACTTCGGCCCGGAGGAGATGGCTGAGATGTCCGTTGAGGAATGGGAGGCGGCCTTCGACCCGGACAGCTGGATAACAGGGACGGAGCTTCTGGACCGCCTCGAGCAGGACCTCCAGCGGCGTATCGCTGACCGGGATGTGTTCGCCCGGTTGATGCGCGCGGAGGACCCCGAGCGGCTCATCGCCTACTCCGACGAGGGGTACGCCGTCGTCTACGCCGACGGCAGCCTGGAGGGGTACGGCACCGTCCTCCGTGACGTCAAACCCTCGGTGGCGCTGTGCTCAATGGAGGAGTACGACGTGCCGGAGGCCCCCGAGGGCGAAACTCTCCCGCGGCCCCGCGAGGTGCCCGAGGGGACCGGCGACCTGGGCAACAAGACACTTCAAGCGGTGGCCGCCGTGCAGGTGCTTGTCGGGGTGGTCCTCATCGCGCTGGCCATCGCCGGCGTGCTGGAGCAGGCGGCCGCCATCGGCGTGGTTGCGGGGCTGGCGTTCATTTTCATCGGTGTCGTGTTGTTGCTAGTGGTCGCCAACGCCCGGTTGTCGGACAAGTTCCGCGCTGAGGAGTACCGAAACCGGCTTCGAGCGGTCGGGATTGACGCCGACGAGCCACCCGCGTTCCTGCTGGAGGCTCTGGAGGAGAACCCTCGGCTGGAGCCGGCACTTGAGGAGGAGTTCGGTGACACCTTTCCGGAGGCGTTCGAAGGGGAGCGCGACTCCGACCGGTAGAGGTCAGAGCGCCCTCCCGGGATGGTTCGAGCTACCCCGGAACGGGACGCTCGGCCGGGCTAAACGGCGGAAACATCGCTGGCCTCCGTCTTCGGAAACGATGCCTTCGGTGGGTTTATACACACGAGAAACCGACATCCGGACACATGAACAGACGGGAGTTCGTTCGGACAGCGGGAGGCGCCACCGCCGCAGTGGGCGCTGCCGCAGCCACCGGTACCGCCGCCGCCCAGGAGGACGAGGGCGGCGAGGGGGGTGGCGGTCAGGGTCCCGTCGACTGGGGTGGTTACCTCGAAGAGAACGCCGCCAACTGGGCCGGTCCGGAGGACACCGTTGACGCCACCGGGCAGTCGGAGGTGACCATCGAAGTTGGCCCATCCGGCGTGAACAACGGGAACGCCTTCGTACCCGCGGGAATCGTCGTAGACCCGGGGACGACGATCACCTGGGAGTGGGCCGCCGGCGGGCACAACATCGTTCCGGACGGGTCGCCCGACGGGGCGACCTTCGAGGGCGTCGAGGACCTGCTGAGCGGCGGCGAGACCCACGAGGAGACCTTCGAAACCGACGGCATCTACCAGTACTTCTGCTCGCCGCACAAGGGGCTCGGCATGTACGGCGCCGTCGCCGTCGGCGACGTGCCACGGAAAGACACCTCTGGCCCGCCGACCCGGACGGAGGTCGACCCGGAGGAGATGGGCGTGCCGATACAGGCCCACTTCGTGGGCATCGCGACGATACTGATGATAATGTCGTCGCTGGTGTTCACGTTCTTCATGCTGAAGTACGGCGAGAGCCCGCACACCAAAGGAGGGAACAACTGACATGAGTTCTGGCAACAACAGCTACGGAGCGATCCACCGGTACGAGCCGCCCCGCGAGTCCACCACCGCAGCCATCGCCATCGTGTTGCTGACAATTGTTGAGGTGGTGCTGGTCGGGATGTTCACCTACGGCCTGGCGTCGGGGTGGGGATACGACCAGTTCGGCAATATGTTCCTCGGGGGTATCTTGGCGCTGATTTTCATCGACCTGGCGTTCATTTTGGTGCTGTACCGCAAGGAATTCCTGCCGGACGTGATGGTTGTAAAGAAGCGCCGGCGCAAGTGGGAGGACCTGTACATCCGCGAGGAGGACGTCGACGGGGAGACGCTGACCGGCGACGCCTTCGAGACGATGAAGCGTGTTGTCTACCCGTACTACAAAAAATAATGAGCGACAAGTACCCCGGAGAGAGCGGTCGACGGCGGTTCGTGAAAGGCGTCGTCGGGAGCGCGACGTTGGCGTCGGTCGGCACCGGCGCCGCGGCGTCCATTGAGGTCACCACCGCCTCGACCGGTCAGGGCGGCGGTATCACCCAGTACAAGGCCATCGAGAACACCGCCGGCCCCGCGCCCCGCGGAATGCCGATGGTGCCAATCGAGATAGACGACGAGGGGTTTATTAAAGGCGTCTGGCCGGACCTCCAGACGATTACCGAGGCCGGCCGAGAGATAACGGTCGCACGCACGGAGGATTTCAAGGGCTCCGGGACGACCTACTCCAGCGCCTGGTTCCAGTACTGCGGCGTCCAGACCTACGAGGGGATACAGCCGGAGTTCGAGTCGGACAACTACCTCAAAGCATCCCCAGGCACCTACGACTGGCAGGACGAGGTGTACTCGAAGGGCGACCGGCTGAATGTCGCCGACTTCGACGATTACGAGGAGTGGGGCAACGGTATCGGCCGCCCCGGCGTCGGTAAGCCGGGCATCGCCTCCTGGCGCTCGGAGGGCACCGAGAGCACCGCTCCGGTGCAGGTCATGCGCTCGCCGCGTGTCGAGGAGATGGCTGCCGAGGACCCCTGGATGGACGCTGCTACCGAGCAGGGAGTGATGGCGTGGCTGGACAAGTGTACTCACTTCTGCTGTGTGCCGGGATTCAAAGCGTTCGAGGACAGTTCGAAGTTTGACGCCGAGGACGCGGTCTACTGCCAGTGCCACCAGTCGGTGTATGACCCGTTCAGCGTGCAGACGAAGTCGTTTGTCGCGCTGCCCCGCCCCGGGGAGTGAGCCGGCCGTCCGGAACATCCAAGAGGCGACCACACGAACGCCCACCAACGATATACTGCCCCAATGAGCTTAGAAAAAAAGGACGAGTACGACCGTCGCGGGTGGATGAAGACCAAGGAGCTATCGCCCGTCGAGAAGGGCTATCTAATGACGCTGATGTGGCTCGACAAGCGTCTCCGGGTGGTCGACTACCTGGAGTTGCTAGAGGACTTGTACTACAAGGTCAACATGCAAATGCCCAAGAGCCACACCGAGCAGTACAACTTGGACAACAAGTTCTGGTACTGGTACCCCCTGTACGCGCTCGGTAGCTTCTCGACGATAGCGTATGTGGTAGCGGCCATCTCCGGCGCGCTGCTTGGCTTCTACTACTCTCCGGCGGCAGCGGGGGCGGGCGGCGACCCGTCGGTCGCCTACGAGAGCATCGCGTTCATCATGACCGACCTGAACTTCGGGTTCATGCTGCGGTCGATCCACCGCTGGTCCGCCCAGGTGATGGTCGCGGCGGTCTTCCTGCACA
>CAZLOO010000105.1:0-7271 GCA_964561055.1 uncultured Halobacteriales archaeon | reverse complement strand
ACGCGCTCGTGGTCGGTGTAACCCAGTCCGGAGAGACCGCCGACACTCTGAGCGCGCTCCGGGCCGCCCGCCGACGCGGTGCGACGACACTGGCGTGTACGAACACCGTCGGCTCCACCGCCGCCAGGGAGTGCGACCACGCGCTGTATATCCGCGCCGGCCCGGAGATCGGTGTCGCCGCGACGAAGACGTTCGCCTCCCAGATGGTGGCGCTGTCGCTGTTCTCGCTGTGGCTGGACGGCGGCGACGCCCGCAAGGAGATCGCTGCGCTCCGTGATCTTCCCGGCCAGGTACAGACGGTGCTCGACGACTCCCCTGCCCGGGAGATAGCCGAGACGTACCACGGCTCGAACGCCTACTTCTTCATCGGCCGGGGGCTGAACTACCCGGTCGCGCTGGAGGGGGCGCTGAAATTCAAAGAGATCACCTACGAACACGCCGAGGGATTCGCGGCGGGCGAGCTGAAACACGGGCCACTGGCGCTAGTGACCGAGAACACACCCGTGTTCGCGGTGGTCACCGGGGATGGCGAGCACGCCCGCAAGACCGTCGGCAACGTCAAAGAGGTGGAGGCCCGCGACGCGCCGGTGGTGGCGGTAACTGACGGCGCGAGCGACGTCGCTCGCTACGCCGACCACGTGCTAGAGATACCGGAGACCGGCCCCCGAACCGCGGCCGTACTGGCGAACGTCCAGCTCCAGCTGGTGGCCTACCACGCCGCGGACCTACTGGGTCGACCGATCGACAAGCCGCGCAACCTCGCGAAGAGCGTCACCGTGGAATAAGACGGCTCGCCTTCCAGTCCTGACGAAGGGCGGCGTCACTGTTTCTGTGCTGTCCCCCGGAGGGAGAGAGGGGGCGTGAGCGGGTTTGGATACGATAACGGCGGACCGTTCGAGGGGGACTGACCCGCCGAGCGGGCACGGCGGGCGGTGCTGCGCGGTACCGCCGCGGGGGCAACGATCGGCGCCGTCGCGGGGGCTGGCCGTGGGCCGCTGATGGCGGCGGCGACCGCGAGATGGGCGGTCTCGACGGCTGCCTGCTGGCTGCCGGGGGGAGACCCTGGGGCCGGCGAGCGTACACCGCGTCCTCGTGTCGGGGCCGGACGGCGCCGACCCAGTCAGAATGAAGGCCAAGACAGACGGCGAGGGCGAGTGAGCCGACCGCTGGAGCTAGGTGACGACCGTTACCGGCACGGGAGACCGCTCGATGAGGCTTTTTGCGACGCTACCGAGCACCCGCTCGTACTCCTCGGGCATGCTGCGGTGGCCGACGACGATGGCGTCGATACCTTCCTCTTCGGCGAACTCGGCGATGACGGTCTTGGGGTCGCCATACAGCAATTCCGTCCGGAGCTCGGTACCGTGGTCGGCGGCTCGCTCAACCGCGTCGGCCAGAATGCTTTCGCCACGCCGTTCGGCCTGTTCGACGGATTCCTCGACGAGCCGCTCGTCGGAGCGCTCCTCCTCGTGGGGGACCGGCGTCCCCTGGCGCTCGGCATGGACGTCCGTGACAACGGCGTGAACAGCCACGAGTGACCCCCCGATGGCGTCAGCGAGGTCGATGGCGTGTTTCAGCGCGGCGGTGCTCTCATCGCTCCCGTCAATGGCGACCAGCAGATGCATAAGGGGTGCTTCGACCCCGCCTGGGTTGATGGTTTCGGGTCGTAGCGGCCCGAACCCCCCGCTGACCGCAGTGTTGAACTCCCGGGCTATCGAAGGCAAGGGCATGTCCCGGACACGCCGGCTGGTCGTGGCGGGCGGCGGACGGGTCGGCTACCGGACGGCCCGGACGTTCGCCGACCGCGGCCACTACGTGACGGTGATCGAGCCGAAGCCGGAGCGCGCCGCCGAGATTCGCGGCGAGAACCTCTCGGTGATCGAGGGGGACGCCACCGAACCGAGCGTGCTCCGCCAGGCGGTGACCGCCGAAACGGACGCGGTGGCTGCGCTCACGAGCGACGGGGAGACGAACCTCGCAATCGCCATCGCTGCCCGCCGTATCGCCCCAGAGGACGCCCGCGTCGTTGCCCGGGTTCGCCTGGACCCCCCGCAGGAGCTGACGGCCCTGGTCGACGACATGACGTTCGTCAGCCAGTCCAGTGTCGCAGCGGCCGTGAGCGCTCTCGGCGGGGGATCAGCGCCCGCGCTCCGGGAGGCGGTCGGCGACCTCGAGGTGTACGAGATGCAGGTCGCCGAGGACGCACCTGTCGCCGGAAAGACCGTCGAGGAGGCCGACCTGCCGGCCGGCTGTCTGGTGGTCGCGGCCGGCGGCGGCGACCGAACGGTCGCCCCGGATACCGTATTGCACGCCGGCGGAACGTATGTCATTGCCGTCGACTCCGGCGCCGTCGACGCCGTATTCGATGCCTTCGAGGGGCCACGGAAGTAAGGTTCTGTCCTTTTAGGGAAAACAATAAGTGTCCTACCCCAGGAGGTGAGCGCATGGCTCACAGCACGATTCTGGGGAGGAGTGTGTCAGCCGATGCCGGTCCGCCGGAGGGCTGACCGATGCGGGACTGCGGTGATTGCGGCACGCCGCTGGATGGCCGCCACGTCGTCGTCATCGACTACCGCTACGACGAACTGGACTGCCTCGAAGTGGGGCTGTGCCGGTCCTGCTATGCCGACTTCATGCAGACGGAGGCCGGCGACGTAGTCACCGTCTACCGCACCGACAGGGTGCGCCACGTCGTTCTCGGCGAGCCACCGGAGTCACCGCCGGAACAGGTGCCAGCACCCGAGCACGAGCACTGACAAGGGAGTTCCACTCCCATCGAACCGGGAACGACGGACTCCTTTACGTATAAGTGAGATAGAGCATCAGGTCAGGCTGACACCCAGCGCCGATGTCAGATACGGTCAGCACGACACGGCAGTGTGCGGACTGCGGTCGCCCGGTGCGGCTCCCGACTGTTGTCGAGGATCGCAGGGAGTTCCCGGTCGGTCGCGCGGAGACCGCAACGGTCTGTCAGCGGTGCTACCGCTCGATGATCGACCAGGACGGGGAGTCGGTGGTCTCACTGTACCGCGCGGACGGGGTCCAGCGAGTCGTTCTCGACGATCGCGACCGGCGCTGACCGCGCCCCGTGGCGTTTAACTGGGTCGCCATCCCCGTGGGGGATATGCAGGGGACCGGGCCGCCGGCGAAGATGGCCGAGCGGCGCGAGGAACTCACCCCGATGATGCGCCAGTACTTCGAGCTATGCGCGGAGTACGAGGACGCGCTCGTGCTGTTTCAGGTCGGGGACTTCTACGAGACGTTTTGCGAGGCCGCCGAGGTGGCTGCACGGCGCCTGGAAATAACGCTCACAAGCCGAGAGGACTCCTCCGGGGAGTACCCGATGGCCGGCATCCCCATCGACAGCGCTGCCTCATACGTGGAGACGCTGCTCGATGCGGGCTACCGGGTCGCTATCGCCGACCAGGTTCAAGAACCCGAAGAGGCCACCGGCGTCGTCGATCGGGCGGTGACGCGTGTGGTAACCCCGGGAACGGTGCTGGACGACGAACTGCTGACCGCCGGCAGCAATACGTACGTCGCATGCCTGGTCGCCGGCGAGGATGGGGACGTAGTCCCCGAAACCGGACCTGATGCGGCAGTGGCGTTCGTGGACATCTCCACGGGGGAGTTCCGGGTGACAAGCGGCTCACACGGCACAATCCAGGACGAACTGGACCGGTTTCGCCCGGCGGAGTACATCACCGGCCCTCGCGTCGAGGGGGTCGACGCCGAGGGGATGCACACCCCGTTCGAGACGGCGGCCTTCGAGCCCGAGGCTGCCCGCGAGCGGCTGGGTGCCTACGCCTCGAACCCGGACGCCGTCGTCGAAAACGACACCGAACTGCGCGCCTGTGGCGCGCTGCTGGCGTACGCAGAGTACACCCAGAGCGCGGCGTCGGGGGGGCTGGAGTACATCTCCCGGGTGACCCGCTACGACACTCGCGAGGGCATGCGGCTGGACCGGACAGCGCTGCGCTCGCTGGAGGTGTTCGAGAACCGCGAGGGCGGGGACGACCACACACTCGTGGGAGTACTCGACGACACCTCCTGTGCGTTAGGGCGACGGGAACTGCTCCACTGGCTGCGGCGGCCGCTCGTTGAGGCAGCGGCCATCGAGCGCCGACTGGACGCCGTCGGGGAGCTGACCCGCCGCTCGCTGGTCCGCGAGGAGGCACGGGAGCAGTTGCGGGCAGTGTACGATATCGAGCGGCTTATCGCCCGCGTCTCCCGGGGCCGGGCGAACGCGCGGGACCTCCGATCGCTGAAGACGACCTTAGACGTCGTCCCCCGGCTCGAAGAGGCGCTGGCGGACTGCGAGAGCGATGCACTGGCCCAGCGCCGCGCCGCGCTGGACCGGATGGAAGACGTCCGGGGACTGATTGGGCGGGCTATCGTCGACGAGCCGCCGATTGAGGTGACCGAGGGGGGGATCATCCGCGAGGGGTACGACGACGGGCTGGACGACCTGCGCGAAACCGAGCGGGAGGGCCGGGAGTGGGTGGCCGACCTCGAGGAAGCAGAGCGTGAGCGCACCGGCATCGACTCGTTAAAGATCGGCTACAACGAGGTCCACGGATATTACATCGAGGTGACAAATCCCAACCTCGACCGGGTGCCCGATGACTACACCCGCCGCCAGACGCTGAAGAACTCCGAGCGGTTCTACACGCCCGAACTGAAGGCCCGCGAGGACGAGATACTCGGCGCCACCGAGCGCGCGGACAGCCGGGAGTACGAGCTGTTCCGCGAGGTGCGTACCTCCGTCGCGGCGGAGGCCGATCGGGTCCAGCAGGTGGCGGAGCTGCTCGCCGAACTGGACGTGCTGGCGACGTTGGCGGCGGTAGCGGTCGACCGTGACTACAGCCGGCCGACGCTGGGCGCCGGAGGCATCACCATCGAGGCCGGGCGACACCCGGTCGTGGAGACAACGGAGCCAACGTTCGTTCCGAACGATACGGACCTCACCGACAAGCGGATCGCGGTCGTCACGGGACCGAACATGAGCGGGAAGTCAACCTACATGCGCCAGGTGGCACTGATCTGCCTGTTAGCCCAGACCGGGAGCTTCGTGCCTGCCGACCGGGCGCAGTTGCCGGTTCTCGACCGTGTCTTCACGCGGGTGGGCGCCAGCGACGACATCGCAGGGGGGCGCTCGACGTTCATGCGCGAGATGACCGAACTGACGGAGATACTCCACGGCGCGACCGAGGACTCGCTGGTGTTGCTGGACGAGGTGGGCCGGGGTACCTCGACGGCCGACGGTCGTGCGCTCGCGCGGGCGGTAACAGAGTTCGTCCACGATGAAGTGGGAGCGTTCACCCTGTTCGCGACCCACTTCCACGGGCTGACGGATGTAGCCGCGGAGCTCTCCCAGGCGCGGAACCTCCATTTCACCGCCGATCGCTCCGGAGAGACCGTATCGTTCGTTCACAGCGTCGTCGAGGGCCCGGCCTCGGGCTCCTACGGCGTGGACGTGGCCCGGTTGGCCGGCGTCCCCGACCGGGTCACCGACCGTGCCCGTGAGCTACTGGACGGGGGCGGCGGCGCGGAGGACCCGCTTCCCAGGCAGAACGGCCACGCCGGCGGGAACCACCTCACCAACAGCCACGCGGCGGGCGACGGGGACGGCGTGGATGACGAGTCGACCGGAGGAAGAAGCCCACGGAGCGACGAAACGGACCTCGAGCGGGCCCTGCTGGAAACCGACATCGCCCGGATGACGCCGCTGGAGGCGCTGAACCAACTGGACGAACTACAGCGCCGCGCGGAGGAGCGACAATGAGCCGGGAAACGCGGAAGTCGGCGCCGGAGAGCGTGACAGGCGAGGCGGCCGACTCCCCCACCGTCCGTCGACTAGACGAGCCGATGGTCGCCCGCATCGCCGCGGGCGAGGTAGTGACGCGGCCGGTCAGTGTCGTCCGGGAGCTACTCGACAACGCGCTTGACGCTGGCGCTGAACGCGTCGCGGTCGCCGTCAAGAACTGCGGGCTTGACCTCGTGCGCGTAACCGATGATGGGCACGGGATGGCGGCCGAGGATGCCCGCCTGGCAGTCGAGCGCCACACCACGAGCAAACTGAACGGCACCGAGGCCTCCGGCGAGAGTCCCCTCCGCCGGATCGACACGCTCGGCTTCCGTGGTGAGGCGCTCCCCTCGATCGCCGAGGTGGCGGATTTGGAGCTGGTGACCCGGGCGGCTGACGCCGTGGAAGCGACTCGAGTGCAGGTCGAGAACGGTGAGCCGAGGGTCGACACCGTCGGCCACGGGGTCGGGACAACCGTGGCCGTCCGGGACCTGTTCGCCCGGGTGCCGGCCCGCCGCGAGTCGCTGGCGTCCCCAAAGCGGGAGTTCAGCCGGATCAGCGACGCGGTCACCCGGTACGCAGTGGCCCATCCGGACACGCGCTTCCGACTGGAGCACGACGACCGGACAGTGTTGACTGCACCGGGCACCGGGGACGTGACCGACGCCCTCCTGGCGGCGTACGACCGGTCGGTGGCTGGCCAGAGCACCCCGGTCGAGACCGATCAGGACACTGTCCGCGTAACCGGGGCGGTCTGCTATCCGTCGGTCACTCGGTCGCGCGCGGAACACGTCTACACCGCCGTCAACGGCCGAGTGCTCAGGGACGACACCGTCCGGGAGGCCGCAATCTCGGGGTACGGTGAGCTCCTTCCGGGGGACCGCTCTCCCGTGGCGGTGCTCAACGTAGCCCTGCCGCCCGAGCAGGTGGACGCCAACGTCCACCCCGCGAAACGGGAGGTGCGGTTCGCCGACAGCGAAACCGTGGCGGGGGCGGTCGAGGCAGCCGTGCGCGACGCCCTCGCCGGCGAGGACCTGACCCGCGAGGTCGGGCTTGAGGCTGACGAGGGATTCGAGTCACTCTCCGGCGGGGAACCGTTCGACGGGGTGAGCGTCATTGGCCAGTTCCGGGAGCTATACATGCTGTGTGAGGCGGAGGACGATCTGCTGGTGGTCGATCAGCACGCCGCCCACGAGCGGGTCACCTACGAACGCCTCCGGGAACGGGCGAGAGACGACGTTGGGACCGTCGAAGTCGATCCGCCGCTGTCCCTCTCGCTATCCCCCGCAGAGGCGTCGATATTAGACACGGAGTCGGCGGCCGTCGAGGCGTTGGGCTTCCGGCTGGAGCCGTTCGGATCGACCACCTACCGCGTCACCGGGATGCCGGCGCCGCTGGGCCGGACGGCCGGCCCGCAGGCTGTCCGAGACGTGCTCGACGAATTCCTCGCCGGAGACCGCCCCTC
>CAZLOO010000104.1:0-7295 GCA_964561055.1 uncultured Halobacteriales archaeon | reverse complement strand
CGGCGGCGAGCTCCCCGACCGGCTGGGAGATCAGCGCCAGCCCGTCCGTGCGGTCTAGTGTGCCCCCGTCAAGCACCCGCCGGACCGCCTCGTCGATCGTTCGGTTGCCGGTCTGGTAAACCACGGCTCCACGTCTGGTTTACGGCACTTAATAGTTCGGGGATATGGGAGGTCCGCGGCTACGGCTGAGGGGTGAAAGAGGAAAATAACGCCACACCGCTGCGTGTGCAGGCTACCCGTCGTTAGCTTCGCGCTCAGCTTCGAGCGGGAGCGGGCCACGGGTCGCTACTCATCGCCGCGACGGCGTCGAACCGCGAGACCGTGCCGAACCTGAACGGGTCGGGCGCGGCGTCCTACCACCGGGAGGTGTTTCAGACGACCTATGACAGCATGGAGACTCCAGAAGCAAACGCAGGCTCCCCCTCCATACCGGTATGCTCGGCGCGCTCGGGATCGCGATGCTGGCAGCGTTGATGCTGGCCCAGCGGATACGGGTCGACCGGTTCAGTCCCTGAGGAGCGTGCTTCGGAGCCCCTCGTCGATTTCGGCCTCGCTCATCTTCTCGATCAGCGCTTCCAGCACCTCCTCTCGGCGGCCAGCGACGAACTTGATAGATCCGACGACGAGGTGGCCGCCGCCGGAGACGCGCGCGCTCGGCAATTCTTTGGTCAGCTCCGACACCATCTCAGGGATGTCCAGCCGGACGCCGTCGGACCGCAGCACCGCGAAGTCCGGCCCGTAGCCGATGGTGATGACTGGGTCGCCGTCGTGCTCGCGCACCTTCCGGTCGTGGATAGCGCCGGTAGTCTTTCCGGGTGCGGGATAGGTGAACCGGCGGGCGTGGTTCTCCACATCCACACGGTAGAGGTCGACACCGCTGTCTAGCCTCTCGTGTTCGGTGTGGGCCAGCGCCACCTCCAGTTGGCGGTCGCGGTCGCGCTCCGCGCGGCCCACGAGGAACTCGACCAGCTCCTCGTGGCGCGTTCGGCTGTCACAATCCACGTTGAGCACGTCGTTGACGAGGCCGGCGCCGTCGTTGTAGCGCAGCCAGAACGCTGCGTAGTCCAGCGCCGTCCCGAGGTCGTCCAAGTCCTCACGGTCGTAACCGTGGTCCTCCGCGAGCGCGAGGAACTGGTCCATCGCGTCAGCCCGCGAGCGGTCACACAGCCCGGCGACAGCGGGGACGTGCTCGATGTCGTCGGTCACCTCGGGGTCGATCATCCGGGCCAGCTCCACGCACATCATTCCCGTCGTGATTCGGTAGTCCTCACCGTGGAGATAGGGATTGACGTGCTCCTCGACGAGACCTTCGACGGCCTCGGGGTCCGGGTGGTGGTGATCGAGCACGACCACCGGGACGTCGTACTCCGAGAGAGTCCGGTAGGCGGGAGTATCCTCCTCGGTAGAGCCGTTGTCCAGCATCAACAACAAGGGGAGCTTCTGGCCGAAACGATCCCGGTCGCCAAGCGCGTAATTGAGATCGCGGGTGACGTCCTCCATCTCGTAGAAAGGCGCCTTGCTGGGCAGCCGCTTCAGTAGGTGGCGAGTCGCGTCAGGGTCGTGGTGAACCGACGCGATGTACCGCTCCAGCGCGTACTGCAGGGGGACGCTCGCGCACATCCCGTCCCCGTCGGCGTGGTGGCGCATCCGGATGGGGCGCCCGTCCAGCACCGCTCGGCGGAGCCGACGGGCTACTCCCCGGAGATCCTCACACAGCTGTTCGAAGGCGGGCCAGTCGACCAGAGCGTCGACCTCGTGTGGCTCAGCGCGTTCCTCAAGCGCGGCGTCGAGCTCGGCTGCGACCTCACTGTCTTCGACCCGTTCAATAGTCTCGACCTCAAGCTGAATGGCCCCGTCGTGGTGCTCGACCTCTCCGGTGGCCCGCACGAGGTCGCCCACGGCCACCTCCGGGTACGCTCGGACCCCGGCTTCGGCGAACGCCGCTGCGGGGACCACTCCGGTCGCGTCGCGTACTTGGAAGATGGTGGGACCGCCCGTCTGTCGAGCTTGGACGACCTCGCCAACGACTGAGACAGTGCCGTCAGCGTCGTCCAGGTCGGCCACTTGAACGTCGGTACCGCCCTCGACGGTGACGGTCCGGTGTTCCCCTACGTCGGCCTCACTGAAGGCGAGGTCCCCATTGTCGCGTATCTCCTCCAGCTCGACGATGAACGAGTCCTCCACATCGTACTCCCCATCGAGAACGGAGTCGTGGACTAACCCGGAGACATGCTCCGAAAGGTCGACGAAGACACCGTACGGAACCACCCCATTGACAGTCGCGTGGTACAGGTTGCCCACCTCGATGTCATCGTCCGTGCATCGCGGCGAAAGGTCGTACACCGTCGGAACGGGCACCGATCCGGCGTCGTCGGCTGACGATGGTGACATTAGGAATGGGTCGGCACTCCCCGGGGTTAACGCTTTCCAAGCCCGGCCGTTCCTCAGTAGCCCTGGCCCATCAGATGGCTCCGTAGCAGGTCGGCGTCCTTCCCGCCGGCAGTGGTGTTCACCAGCACCAGCGTGTCCTCTGGGCCGAAGTCATCGGCCAGCGCCCACGCAGCCGCCGGTGCCGCGCCGGCGGAGACCCCCGCCTCAACCCCCTCGCGGCTGTTCACCGCGACGGCGCTCTCCAGGATGTCGTCGTCGTCAACGGCGACCGCGCCGCCGCCCGTCTTCCGAAGCGCCTCCAGCACCAGGTCGCCGCCCCGCGGATCGGGTATCTCCAGGCCACCACACACCGTGTCCGGCACCTCCCACGGCTCGGTGTCGCCCCGACCGGCTTCGAACGCCTCGGCTACCGGCGCGCAGCCCTCGGACTGGCAGGCGTACAGGGACGGGAGCTTCGCCAGCAGGCCGAGTTCCCGACACTCCCGGGCAGCCTTGTACAACCCGTAGAGCCCAGCGCCGCCCTCAAAGGGGTACAGCACCGCTGCCGGCGGCTCGAAGTCGAGCGCCGCCAGCGTCTCGAACAGTACCGGTTTCGCACCCTCGTGCCGATAGGGGCTGTCGAACGGCTCCACGGAGTACCACGGCTCGTCGCTGTCGGGCCCGTGGTCCGCGAGGGCGTCGCGGAAGCTGTCGCGGGCGTCGGTTAGCCGCCCTTCCACGACGCGCATGTCACCCCCATGGACGTTCACCATCGCCTTGTTGGCGAACGCCGATCGCGAGGGGAGAAACGCCTGGACATCGAGTCCAGCACGAGCGGCGTAGGCGGCTGCCGACTGGGCACTGTTGCCTGTCGAGGACAGCCCCACCCGGTCGGCGCCGGCCTCGCGGGCGGCGGTCACCGACAGTGCCAGCCCGCGGTCCTTGAACGTGCCGGTCGGATTGCCCCCCTCGTCCTTTATCAGTACACGGCCGACGTCCAGTTCCTGTGCGAGGCCGGGAGCCTCAACCAGTGGCGTCGTCCCCTCGCCGAGCGACACCAGCCGGTCCCGCGGGAACGGGAGCAGGTCGGCGTAGCCGGCCGGGGTCCCCATCTCGGCGGGGTCGACCTCGAGCGCACTGTAGTCGTACACCGGGTCCAGTACCCCACCGTCGGGGTGGTGGCTCGTCGCCGGGTCGAAGCGCTCGCCGGTGGCCGTACATTCCAGCCCCTCGAAGGCCGCCGTCGTCTCCATACACGTTCTTGTGCCGGCCCGGATTAATCCCTGTCTCCTGGCCGGCGCCTGGAAGGAGTGACTTTATGCGTGCAGGTCCGGTATAACCGCTACATGTCTCACCAGATCACGGGGGACCGCTTCGACCCGCCCGTGTACGAACCGGAGGTCGGCGAACTCCCGGATGTCGAGGAGCCGGAGGGTGACGTCAACAAGACCGGAACGACGACCGTTGGCCTGACGACAGCAGAGGGCGTCGTCGTTGCGACGGATATGCGCGCCTCACTGGGCGGGCGGTTCGTCTCCAACAAGAACGTCCAGAAGGTCGAACAGGTACATCCGACTGCGGCGCTCACGCTCGTCGGATCCGTCGGGGGCGCTCAGTCGTTCATCCGCAACATCCGCGCGGAGGTGAACCTGTACGAGGCCCGCCGGGGCGAGAACATGTCCATCGAGGCGCTGGCGACCATTGCCGGTAACTTCGCCCGCGGCGGCCCCTTCTTCGCTATCAACCCCATCCTCGGGGGCGTGGACGGCGACGGCAACCACGTCTACTCCATCGATCCGGCGGGCGGCGTGATGGCCGACGACTACACGGTGACCGGCTCCGGGCTCACCGTCGCCTACGGTACCCTTGAGCGCGAATACGAGGAGGACCTCTCCAACGAGGAGGCCAAGCAGGTCGCCGCCAGCGCCGTGAAGGCCGCGGTCGAGCGCGACACCGGCTCCGGCAACGGCGTGTTCCTCGCCGAGGTCACCGACGAAGGCGTGGACATCTCCGGACACAAGGACTTCTCCGAGGTCCTGTAGGTCGGTCACTACGGCGTGCCGAACGGGGCTCTTGAATCGTTAATTCTCTCCCGACGCAGTTCCGGGCGACTCTCCAAGTCACGGTTCGGTTGTAGTAACGCCGGTGGCCCCCCACCGATACGCCGAGTGACCAGTAGGACGGCGACCACCCACCCCCGTGCGGGTCGCCGTCCCGTCACCGCGGGCAGCACAGCGCCCGCGTCCCCCACGCACCGCAACTGCCTGCTGCCACCGTTCCCACCACCGCCGCCTGCGCATTACCATGGCGCAATTATAAAAGGGCGACTGTGGCTTCGCGGGCTGAAAACGCCAATATGGGCAAACGTCTTTGTACGATGCCCCGTAGCGCGTGGCATGACCGTCCACCATGCCGACCTGACGCTTGACTGGTTTGGCTACGCGACGCTGCGCATCGAGGGTAACGGCCTCGTCGCCGTCATGGATCCCGGACGCTACGGCGTGCTCGACGGCACCTGGACTCCGGACACGGAGGGTGTTGGTCACCCACCGGCGACGGACTACACCGCCCAGGACGCTGACCTGGTCTGTGTTACCCACGACCACCACTACGACTCCGACGGCATCCGCCGGGTGGCGAGCGAGGACGCCACCGTGCTGGTGTTCGACGCCGTCGACGCCAGCAACATTGACCGCGACGTGGAGCCGGTCGCGGACCTACCGCACGACGTCCAGCGGGTTCACACGGGGGATGAGGTGTCGGTCGGTCCCGCGGGCGTGCGGGTGCTGCCGGCACAGAACCTTCCGGACGGGCCGAACGCTACCGACGGCGTCCCGCTCCACCCCGAAGGGTTCGGCTGCGGGTTCGAGCTGTCGCTGGCGGGCGAGACGGTCGTCTGGACCGGCGATTCCGACGTACTGGAGTTCCACGCCGACCTCGACGCGTCAGTATTTTGTCCGCCAATCGGAAAATCGTTCACGATGGACCGCCACGCGGCCGCCGAGCTGGCAGGCGAGATGCGCCCAGACCTCGTTCTTCCCATCCACTACAACACGTTCGAGGCACTGGAGGGGGACTCCGGTGCCTTCGCCGCTGATGTGGCGCGCCAATCGGTACCGGTCGTGCTCGACGAAGGCGGCGCGGAGTAGTGGTCCTCAGCGGGAAGCAGGGCTCAGTCCGCCATCCAGCCGAGCGCGCGCTCGAACGCGGCCCTCGGTTCCTCGTAGCTGCCAAGATCGATCCACTCGTCGGTGGCGTCGTCGTACAGCCAGACGACCCAGCCGCCGTTCTTGTAGCCGAGATCCTCGACGTACAGCTCCCGGTGGCCCTCGATCTCCAGCCAGACGCCGGCCTGCTTGCCGCCCTCTAGATCCCGCCGGCGAGTCCAGCCAGGAGTGTCATCCGTGCTCATACCGGGGCTAAGCGGCCGGCGGGGAAAGGGTGTCGCCTGCCGTGACCACCGGCACCGGTAAGTGCGTGCCCACGTAGGCACCGGTATGCGAGGACGGGCCCGGGCGCCGGCGGCGGGAACGGTGCTGAACGCGTTAGCCACCGGCACGGGGTCAGCGTTCGCCATCGACCGCTACCTGACAGCAACGGTCGAGTTCGGCGGCGAGGGGATCCACGGCGAGGTTGCCGATCACCCCGGGGCCGATACCGGGTTAATCGAGCGCTGTGTGGAGCTAGTCGTCGGCGAGGTCGGCGCCGAGCACGGTCTCGACTCTACGACGGGCGCAAAGGTTCGCACTGAGAGCGAGGTACCGATGGCCTCCGGGCTGAAGTCCTCGAGCGCCGCTGCTAACGCCACGGTGCTGGCGGCGCTGGCGGCGCTGGACGCCTCCGTCGAGCGTGAGGAGGCCGCCCGCCTGGGTGTACGGGCGGCCCGCGACGCAGGAGTCACCGTCACCGGTGCCTTCGACGACGCCAGCGCCTCCATGCTTGGGGGGCTAACGGTGACCGACAACAACCGAGACGCCCTGCTGAAGCGCGACACCATCGACTGGGAGGTGCTCGTGTGGACGCCCGACGAGCAGGCGTTCAGCGCCGACGCCGACGCCGAACGCTGCGAGAGGGTCGCGCCGATGGCCGACCTGGTGGCGACGCTGGCGACCGACGGCCGCTACGGCGAGGCGATGACGGTTAACGGGCTGGCGTTCTCGGCGGCGCTGGGGTTCCCCACACAGCCGATGATCGACGCGATGCCCGAGGCAAGGGGGGTGTCGCTGTCCGGCACCGGGCCGAGCGTCGTCGCCGTCGGCCGGAGGCCGAAGCTTGAAACCGTCAGGGAGCGGTGGGAGTGCTACGACGGAACCACATGGATGACGACAACACAGAACGCTGGCGCCGAGCGGCTCTGACCGACGGCGGCGATCCGGAATCGATGTCGCTGGACGAGCTGCGCGAGGAGATAGAGGATATCGACCGTGAACTGGTGGAACTTATTGCCCGGCGCACGTACGTCGCGGAGACAATCGCTGACGTGAAGCGCGCAGAGGGGCTGCCGACGACGGATAAGAAGCAGGAACAGCGCGTGATGGACCGGGCCGGCCGCAACGCCGAGCGGTTCGGCGTGGAGTCGAACCTCGTAAAGGCGGTCTTTCGGCTGCTGATAGAGCTGAACAAAGTTGAGCAACGTGAGAGCAGATAGGTGAAAACGGGGGGTTCAGATTGCATTTCTTCCGATTAGGAATAAAGTTCCCTTCGATTAGCTATTCTCACGATTACGGGATCGATGAACGACGTCACAGTTCTAAAGCCGATGTGCCTGACAAACCAATAGGGGAACTCGTCGTAGATGGACGACCGATGGCCGACTCCGCCGACCTGCATCATCCCGTTTCGCTGGCGTACCGCACAATAACCCGGTAATCACCGACCCGCAACGACTGCCACGGCCTCGCGCCGGTCGACGGCTTGGCGAAGTC
>CAZLOO010000103.1:0-7351 GCA_964561055.1 uncultured Halobacteriales archaeon | reverse complement strand
GGAACTTCGCGAAGAATTCGCTTGAGGAACTGTCCTCAACTGAATCATGTCAGTCCAGACCACCGAATCACATACGCCGGAACGGGGCCCCTCTGTCGTGTGGTTTTGACTCGCGTATGTGCTCTCAAGAGTCTGTCCGACGAAGAAATAGTCGTCGACCTCTACCACGACGAGGGAGTACGGAACAACGGCGCCGGCCGCGTCACTCCATGTAGCCCAACTGTTCCAGCCGCCTCTCGACCGCTGCCGAGCCGCGCGCCCGGCCGACCACTTCTGGATCGATCGGCTGCCGGCGCTGCGGGTCGGGGTCCCGGTCGCCGGCGAGCACCGGCAGCACCTCGCCGGTCATGTCGGTGGGCACCGCACAACCGTGTGCGGCTAGCAGCGTCGGCGCCAGATCGAGGATGCTAATTGTTCCGAGCCGGCCGCGGGCCCGGAAGTCGGGCCCGGACGCGAGGAAGATTCCGTGGGGGGTGTTCTCGGCCGCCCACCGGTCGGGAGCCGTCCGGACGGTGCCGCCACCGATTCCGTCGTTGACGTGAATCCCTGGCCGCTGATCGAGGACGATCTCCGGGGCCTCGTCGACGAACGGCCCGCTGTACAGCTCCTCGCCGCGGTAGACCCCCTCGAACAGCGGCCCGTGCTCGTCCTCAATAGCCCGGAGGTCAGCGACCAGCGCTTCGGTGACTGCAGCCACGTCGAACCGCGGGTTCACGTACACCGGCCCCTGCCCGCTTGCGACGGCTCTGGTGGCGTCGAGGTCGACCGCCTCGAGCTTACGGTCCCGTTTCAGCCCGGCCCGCTGGGGGACTAGCCGCTGGAGCCGCTCGGGGACGACCCTCGCGAGCAGGTCGACGGCGCCCGCGCGCTTGGCCAGCGAGAGGAGTGTCTCGCGGTCGAGCCCGACCCTGCGCAAGGCGTCGTCGACGGTGGGCTGGCGGGTTTGGTAGCCCTGCTCGGCCAGCCACTCGTTGATGTAGAACTCAGTGGTCACCGGAGCGCTGCCGTGGTCTGACATCACCACCAGATTAGTGTCCTCTAGGTCGGCTAAACGGTCGAGCCATTCATCGACTAGCTCCCAGGCCCGGCGGGTCGGCTGCCCGTCCCAGAAGAAGTGGTGGAGAACATTAAGATAGAACAGCGTCACGTGGACGAACGCCAGGTCGCGCTCCTCGAGCAGCGCCAACGCGGCCTCGAAGCGGCTGTCAAGCAGCTCCAGGATCGCCTCAACCTCCCTACCGGTCTCCTCGTTTGACGAGAGCAGCGGCTCCGGGTGGACCCTGTAGTCGAATCGGTCTTCCAGCTGGTCGGCCAGCCCCGGCGGAGATGTGTACTCGTCGTCGATCGAGCGGTACTCCCCCTCGACGGCGTCCGGCCCGCCGGCGACGACCACGCCGTCCAAGTCGCGGGGCGGGTACATGGTTGGCATGTTCACGACACCGACCCGTTGGCCATCGTCGTTGAGGTAGTCCCAGAGCTCGGCCGTACGGAAGTCCCGCCGGTCGGTAACCTCGATCCGGCCGTTCGCCAGGTCGACCCGCTCGAACCAAAAGACTCCGAACCCGCCGGGGTCCTTGCCCGCCGAGTAGCACTTCCAGTTCGGGAACGTCACCGGTGGGAGACAGCTCCGGTGAGGGGCCCATGAACCCTCGGCCCGCAGTCGCGCCAGGGTTGGGATGGTGCCGTCCTCGATCCACGGGTCGAGCAGGCGCCAGCTCGCACCGTCCAGGCCGACGACGATGGTCCGCGCCATTCACTGGAGCGACGGCATCAAGCCACTACTCCCTTTCGTCGCGCCGCCGGTCGGGCACGACTCCCGTCGTCGCCGGGCGCTCCCGGTATCAGCCCGCCCGAGCACGAACCCGGACGCGCTCGCCCAACTGTCTGCGGACACCGTCAGGTATATTCAAACACGGAACCCTCTGGAACCCGTGCCCACCGTCGCTATCATCCCCGCGTACAATGAGTCCCGGACCGTCGGGGCGGTGATCGACGGGACCGCCGAGCACGTCGACCGGGTGGTCGTGGTCGACGACTGCTCCGACGACGACACCGTCGAAGTCGCCCGTGAGCACGGCGCGACGGTGCTGAAACACGCGTTCAATACAGGCGTAGGGGGTGCCGTCAGAACCGGCTATCGGTATGCCGTCGAACAGGACTGCGACCTAGTCGTTCAAGTGGACGCCGACGGCCAGCACGACCCAGCAGCGATCCCGCGGCTCCTCGCACGGGCAGAGGACTGCGACATGGTGATCGCCAGCCGCTCCCACGATGGGAGCATCGAGGAGTACCCGCTGGTCCGGCGGCTAGGAATCCGCGTACTCACCCGAACGGTCGCCGCGCTCGGCGACGTCGAGGTGACCGACGTCACCAGCGGGTTCCGGGTGTACCGGACGTCGCTGCTCGAATCGCTCGATCACGGAGCGGACAGACATTGGGCGGTCGAGCAGACCCTGGCAGCCGCGCGCCAGGGGGCCGACATCGAGGAAGTCTCGATCGACATCCCCCCACGCGAGAAGGGCGACTCGCAGTTCACGCTGGACACGCTGGTGCTGTACCCGTTCCGGATGATCGACGCCATCGCCCGCCCGCTGGTGTTCCGGTAGGCCGATGGCGTATACCATCGTCAACCTCCTGTCACTGCTCATCGGCCTCGGACTGCTGACGAACGGCTACCTCGTCGTCAACCGCGAGCACGAGGAGTTCCTGCTGTTCCTGATGTCGGTCGGCGCCGGCGCCGGCCTGGTGTTCGTCTCCCTGCTTCCCAACGCCTTCGAGACGGTCGCGACCGTCCTCGGGCTGAAGTTCAAAACCCACGCTATCCTCGTCGTCTCGAACCTGGCACTGTTCGCGCTGGTCGCGTACCTGCTCAACCGCCTCGCCAAGCTCTACTACCGGCTCTCCAGGCTCAACGAGGAGGTCAGCCTCCTCAAACACGAGGTCAAGGAACAGAGCGATGAGTGACCGCGCGGTGCTGTCGATCGACTTCGAGCTGTTCGAGCAGACGCCAGCCTGCCGGAGCGCGGCGGGCGAGCCCGACCGCCAGGGCGTCGGCTTAGAGGGCGCCGCGTTCCTCCGGGAGGCCTTAGCCGCGGAGGGTGCGCGAGCCACCTGGTTCGTCGTCGGGACGGTCGCCGAGCGCTACCCGGACCCAGTGCAGGCAGTCGCGGCCAGCGGCCACGAAATCGCCTCCCATGGCCATACCCACGCCATGCTGACCGAGCTTGACGCCGCGACCCGCCGGGCGGAACTCGCCGACTCGCGGGCGACGCTCCGACGGGTCACCGGCGCCCCCGTCGACGGGTTCCGGGCCCCCGTTTTCGCGTTCGGCCGCGACCACTTCGCCGAGCTTGCGGCTGCGGGCTACAGCTACGACTCCAGCGTCCTCCCCAGCAGGGCGATCCCCGGGTGGTACGGCGGCGAACACGACTGCTACCGTCCGGTGCCGGCGGCGCGGATTCGGGACGGAGCACCCGACGGGCTGGCGGAGCTCCCCGTCAGCGTGCTGCCGGGGGTTGGCCTCCCGCTGACTGGGGCCTGGCTGCGCTTTTTCGGTCCGCGGTACACCATCCTCGGCATGCGCTGGCTGGCTCGCAGGGAAATCGCGCCGGTTCTGTACGTCCACCCCTGGGAGTTCGTCGATCTCCCGGCAGTCGAGGGAGTTCCCCGGCGCGTCTACGTCCGGACCGGCGACTGGATGCGGCGAGCGCTCGAACGGGTACTCACGTCGGGGTTCGAGTTCACCACCGTCAGGACCGTCCTCGGGGACGCGCTGTCCTGGACCCCCGCCGGGGACGGGGGACCGCCGGACGAGGACGCTCCTGACGGCTCCGCCGACGAACCGTCGGCAGCCGGCCGGACGCTTTCCGGCGACGGGGAGGGGTAGCGTGGCCGAGCGAAGTCTCCGGAGGGTCGCAGTCGTCGGCCTCCAGTACGCCGTCGGGATCGGGCTGTTCGTGTGGCTGCTCGCGACGGTCGACCTGGGAAGCGTCGCCGCCCTGCTCTCGCGGCTCGACGCTCGAACGGCCGCGGCGCTGCTGGCAGTGACGGCTGCGGGGCTGTGTGCCAGGTTCTACACGTGGTACGCCGTCATCGACCCCTTGGAGCCGGTCCGCTACCGGGCGGCCGCGAGCGTCGACCTGATCGTTCTGTTCGTCAATCAGCTACTTCCCTCGCGGCTCACGGGCCGGGTCGCAGCGCCGTTCGTCGTCGTGGCCGAGACGGGGGCGTCCCGGGCCGACGCCGCCGCCGCTGCGGGCGTCCACACCGGGATGTACGCCGTCTGCTACGGCGCTGTCTCGCTGGTCGGGCTGGTGCTCGCGCTCAACCGGCTCCCGGCCGGGCTCGTCGTGCTACTCGTGCTGTCGACGGGGCTGTACATAGGGGCCGGCGCGGTCGTGTTGCTGGCCGGGACGAACCCCGCGCCGCTGGAACGTCTCGTCGACTGGGCCGCCCGCCTGGCCCGCCCGGTTCCGGTGGTCGGCGAGCGCGTCGCAGCGGCGGAACAGCGGCTCCGGGGGTTCCTCTCGGCCTCGACGGCATCGTTCGGCGAACTGACCGCTGCACCCGGCGTCTGGGTGCGCTACGCTGTAGGGTGGACCGTGTCGGTGGTTCTCGCACCGGGGGTCCGGATCTGGCTGCTCCTGTCGGGGTTCGGGGTTGCTTTCGAGCCGGCCCCGCTGCTGGCGCTGTACCTGGTGACGGCATACAGCGTCACCCTGCTGCCACTGACGCCCGGCGGCATCGGCCTGACCGAGGCCACCGCGACCGCCGTGTTCGTCGCGCTTGGAATCCCCGCCGGGGCCGCCGTCTCGGTAGTCGTCCTGGATCGCTTCCTCGGCGTCTACCTTCCCGCGCTGGCAGGCTGGTACCCCTCCGTCCGCCTGGAACGCTCGCTGCTCGCGGCAGGGGAGGCCTGACCCGCTTCCGGCACCGAGGACGGACGTGACGGCTCCCCGGTCCAGGCGGTCGCAGGGCCTCAGAACGGGGGTCGCCGGTCCGGGCTGCACTTCCCCGTCCGTCGCAGAATCACGGTGTACTGGTTCTCCGCGAGCTCCTGCTCATCAGCGTACTGGTCGGTGTGCGGGATCACGCCCAGGTGGAGCAGGTCGACGACCGACCCGGGCGCAGGGCGCCGGGGCACGTACTCCGGTGGCCGTGGGCCGAACTCGGCGGCGATCTCGTAGGCGTACTCCCCGTTGAGCAGCGACCGGACGTAGTCGGCGCGGTCCGGACGGTTCCGGGCGTACGTGTCGTTGTCCAGGTACAGGAGGTCGCGATAGCCGAGCATGACATACTCTGGGCAGGGGTCCAGTCGCTCGTCGGGGGTCTCTGGGCCGCGAACGTGGCTGACGTCCATCCCGTGAGGGACGGCGGTGTCCTGGAGGTGCCATCGGTATACCTCCACCGTGTCGTTCTCGTCGGCGTCGGCTCGGAGCCAGTCGGCCGCCTGGTCGCGGGGCATCGACGCGTACTGGAGGTCGCCGACCACGGCATAGACGCCACTGGTCACTACAAGGAGCGCGATCAGCGCCCGTCCGGCCCGCCGGCTGTCGCGTTCGAGCCGGACCAGCGAGGCAGCCAGGATGATCATCAACAGCGGAAACGTCGGGAGCAGGTGATGTACCCGGAAGTCGTGCCAGCCGGCGAGCAGCAGGAGGTACGACCCCAGCCCGAAGAGCACCAGGACGGTACCCTCGACTCCCACCGGCCGCCGCCGGAGGTGCGCGAGCGTGGCCACGAGACCACCCACGACGGCGACAATCAACGGCAGCCCGAGACCGCTGAGATAGCCACGCAGGAACCACCACCAGACCGGCGCGTCCGGCCCGGTCACGTGGTTCACCCGAACGGCCGGGTCACCGAACACCCGGGCGAGGAACGGCTCTGAACCGGCGACGAGCGCGGTCGGCATGCCGATGACGAGCGCGACGGCACCCAGGGCGGCGCCGCCGGTCACCAGCCGGGGCTGGAGTACCCCCCGCCAGCCGTCCGCGATCCGTCGCCGCCGCAGGAGGTGTGCGGCCGCCACGAGCACCACCACCGGGGCGGCCGTGAGTTTGAATGCCATCGCCAGCCCCCCGAGCGCGCTCGCGGCGAGAAACAGCGCCGCCTCCCCCGTCCGGACGTACCGAACCAGGAGGTACAGCGCCACCAGCAGAAAAAATAGCGCCGGCATATCCTCGCCGGCCTCGTGGGCGATAGTGAGAAATCCGAACGACAGCGTCAGCAACAGGCCCGCAAGGCGCCCGACGTTCCGGTCGCCGACGGCCGTCCCGAGACGGTAGGTGAGGTAGACACAGCCGACGGCGAACGCGACGTTCACCAACCGGATCGCGGCGATTGTGAGCGTCCAGATCCATTCAGGCGTTCCAGTCCAGACGGGGTAGTAGCCGAACTCCTGACTCGGGAAAGCGAACGCCTCGACGGCCGCCAGCTCGCCTCTGAGATACACGAGAATCAGGACTGGGAGGATCGCGAGTAAAAACAGGTAGAACGTGGCGCCGAACGGCGTCCGTCCCCAGGTGATTCCCTCTTGGAGCCCCTGCCAGGAGGGGTCCGAGAGTACCGACCCGACCGCAACCAGCACGTCCAGCAGGCGTGACATCTCGTCCCTGGTCGCGAAGTTCGGAATCCGGTGCCAGAACCAGAAGCCACAGAGCAGGGCCGACAGGACAAGGAGATACCGCAGGTACCGGTCCGCCAGGATGTCCGCCACGACTCGGCGGCGCGCCCCCAGGATTAGCTCCCCGACGGTTCCCATCGCTGTGTACTCCGCGGGTCGCATAAAAAAGCCTGGCCGTACGCGCGGAGCCGCCGCGCGTTCGGAGTGGTCCCGGGTGCGAGCCCGTCAACACTCACTACTATCTGCCTCCCTCATAAGGCCGTCAGGCGCTTGGGTAACGCATAGATTAATCCGAGTCTCAACCCTCCGCTGAGGTCTGGCGTCAAGCCCAGTCGGACCCCTTTTTACGAGCGGCGACGTACATGTTCCTATCATATGGTTTTAACTAAGCGTATCATCCCCTGTATCGACGTGGACCTCGACGAGGACGGCGAGGCGTCCGTCTACACCGGCGTCAACTTCGAGAACCTGCAGTACACCGGCGACCCGGTGGAAATGGCCAAGCGGTACAACGAGGCCGGTGCCGACGAGTTCGTCTTCCTGGACATCACCGCTAGCGCGGAGGGCCGGGAGACGATGCTGTCAGTCGTCGAGCGGGTCGCCGACGAGGTGTTCATCCCGCTGACCGTCGGCGGCGGTATCCGGACCCGCGAGGACGTCAAGGAGACGCTCCGGGCCGGCGCGGACAAGGTGTCCATCAACACCGGCGCGCTCGAACGCCCGGAG
>CAZLOO010000102.1:0-7364 GCA_964561055.1 uncultured Halobacteriales archaeon | reverse complement strand
CCGAGGGGTGGACGGGGCTGAGCATCGACGGAGTGATCGGCCCGGCGAACGCCTCCGAGTGGACCGGCCGGTGCCCGGACTGCTCGGGCGAGGAGTGACCGTCGCCGTCGTCCTCGCGGGCGGGGTGGGGAGCCGGCTGTATCCCGCGAGCACGCCAACCCGTCCGAAGCAGTTCCTCGCGCTCGGCGGCGCGGACTCCTTGCTCTCGCGCACCGTCGAGCGCGCCGCCGCCGCCGCCGACCGGGCGGTCGTTCTCACCCGGCCAGCATACGCCGACCGGGTGCGTGAGCACGCCCCTGACGCGGAAGTGCTGGTCGAACCCGCCGGCCGGGACACTGGCCCGGCGCTCGTGTACGCCGCCCACGAACTCCGCGACGCCGACGCCCTGCTCTGTCTCCCTAGCGACCACCACGTCGGCGACGGGTTCGTCGCCACCGGCCGCCGGGCGATCGACGTCGCCGTCGAGACGGGGTCGCTGGTCACCCTCGGCGTGCGACCGACCCGCCCGGCCACGGAGTATGGCTATCTGGAGCCGGGGCCCGACCACGGCGACTACCGCGAGGTGCGGGCGTTTCGGGAGAAACCGGACACGGAGGCGGCCGCCCGCTACGTCGAGACCGGGCAATTCTGGAACGCCGGCGTGTTCGCATGGCGGCCCAGGGCGCTGCTGGAGGCCGCTCGCCGGTCCCCGCTGGCTGACCTGGTCGCGGCGCTGGAACGCGGCGAAGTCGACGCCGGCTTTGAGACTGTCGAACCGGTCAGCGTCGATACCGCTGTCTTAGAGCGTGCGGAGGACGTGCTGATGGTCGAAGCCGATCTGGAGTGGGACGACCTCGGCTCTTGGGACGCACTCCGGCGGATAGCGGACCTCAATGCTGAGGGCAATCTGCTAGCGGGAAACACGCTGGCGGTCGATGCCGAGGACTGCACCGTCGCCACCGACGAGGACAGCCACGTCACGGTTGCCGGCGTTTCTGGACTGACGGTGGCGGCCTACGACGGCCGCGTGCTGGTGGTGCCGACCGAGGAGGCCCAGCGCGTGCGGGAAGTGGTCGAGCGGCTTCGGGAGGCGGGGGAGTACCCGCCCTGACGGCCGAAAGGGTGAGATTCCTCTAGGGACCACCCTGTGATGGATGCGACGGGACGAGTGGTACCTGGGGCGGGTGACCGACGGGTTGCGGCGAGCGGTGCTGGTCGGCGGTGTCGTAGTGGTCGCGGGCGCGCTGACGGTTGCCGTCGCCACGTTCGTGTTCGGTATCGGCGTCGACCGGGCCTGTGGCTGTCCGCCCGGGCCGCAGTTCGAGGCCGAGACCGTGACCGTCAACGACACGACGGCGGTGCGGCTTACCCACGCGGGCGGGGATACGCTGCGGGCCGGCCAGCTGTCGGTGGTCGCCGGCGATCGGCGAGCGTCATGGGCCGAGCGGGCTGATATATCCGCGAGCGCGCCGGTGCGTGCCGGCGACGCGCTCACCGTTAGGGCGGTCGCCCCTGGCACGACCGTCCGGCTGGTGTACCGCCTCGAAGGGGGTGGATCGGTCACGCTCGCCGAACATACCGCCGGTACCGACTGAGTCGGGGGCTGGCCTACGGCTGGGGAGCAGCCGTCTGGGCCTCCGGTGGGGCTAGTCGGGCGACTAGCGCCTCGACGCGGTGTGACGAGCGCATCGGCACGGTCCCGAGCAGGCTCATGACGAGCACGTACCCCACCGCGAGGGCGAGTCTCTTCTCGGCCCCTGGGAGGCTGGCCGTCACCGCCAGTGCCGCGATGACGAGCGAGAACTCCCCTCTGTCGACGAGTGCAACCGCGGTGCGCACGGAGCGGCGCTGGTTGAGCCCGTATATCCAGCCGCCAAGGTAGCCGCTCGCGAGCTTGCTGGCAGCGGTCACCGGTACTAGCACCGCCAGCGGGACTAGCACGCCCGCGAGCGCCGCGGGGTCGGTCTGGAGACCGATCGAGAGAAAAAAGACCGCCGCGTAGAGGTCCCGTTCGGAGATAATCACTCGCTCGATACGCTTGGCGTGGGAGGTGCTGCCGAAGGCAGCCCCGAGGAAGAACGCGGCGACGGCCTCGCTCACCCCGGCGGCCAGCGCCACCCCGCCGACCAGTACGGCCGCGGCCACCACCCGAACGAGGAACAGTTCGTCGGAGTTGGTGTCCAGCAGGCGCTCGAGCAGCGGTGTGCCGTAGGCCGCCAGCGCCACCAATGCGATAATGAATCCAAGCGCGGTCCCCAGCGAGACTGCGACACCGGACGGAGTCCCTCCGAGCGCGAGCGCACCCAGCACGGTGAGGTAGACGGCGATAGCGACGTCCTCGAACACGAGTACGCCGAGGATGTCCTCGCTCTCGGGATCGGCGATCCAGCCGAGGTCGATCAGCGTCTTCGTGATGACGGCGCTAGAAGAGATATACACCAGTCCGGCGACGAACAGTGTCGCCAGTGGGGAGAATCCCAGCAGGGCGCCGAGCGCCAGCCCGATACCGCCGTTGACAGCCAGGTCCAGTAGGCCGGCGCGAGTAATGCGGTCGCGGCTGGCGAGCAGCCGCTCGAGGTTGAACTCCAAGCCGATGAAAAAGAGCAATAGAATGACCCCCAACTCCGCTAATAGGTCGAGGAATTCGCTTTCGCTCACCAGCGCCAGCGCCGGGAACGGGGTGTTCGGCCCCACCAGCACGCCTGCGACGATGTATGCCGGGATGACCGATAGGTCAGCGCGGGCGGCGATCACCCCGCCGACCGCGAGCACGGCGAAGGCGATGCCGGCTTCCAACAGCGGCGCGGCCATCTACGGCTCACAGCGGGCGCCGAATGCGGCCTGCTACTCGCGGGTGCCGAGGGTGATGAGGACGTCATCCGGCTCGATACGGAACTCCCCCGCGGGGTTTGGAATCGTCTCGTCGCCGCGTTGAACGGCGATGACGGAGACCCCGCTCTCGGCCCGGAAGTCGGCCTCCGCGAGGGTGTGGCCGGCGACAGGCGAGTCGACGTCGATCTCGACCCACTCGATGATACCGCCCGCCAGAGGCACCTCAAGCCGTTCGGTGTCGACGCTCTCGAAGTAGGCGCCTTCTAGTATCGATCCCAGCCTGTTGGCCCCCGTGGAGTCGAGGTCAAACACCTTTCCGGAGTCGGCTTCCGGCGACTCACGCCGGAACAGCTCCACCCGGCCATCGTGGTGGAGCAACACTACCGCCCGGGCACCGCCGCCGACGTCGAGTTCGAACTTCCGGCCGACGCCGGGGACGTCCGCTTTGTACACCGTCATAGGTGGTGGTTTGTAATCGGGGAGTAGAAACCGCTAGAACGCCTCCTCTTGACGGCCGGCCTCCTCGAGGACGTCGTCGTCGAGCTCGATCGGACAGTCCATCCGGAGGGCGATGGCGATACCGTCGGAGGGCCGAGCGTCGAAGGTGAGCTGGCGGCGTTCCCCGTCGCGGTACTGCTCCGTGTCAATCTTCGCGTAGAACGTGTGATCGTGGAGGCCGTCGATGCGCACCCGGTCGACGGCAGCGCCGTACTCAGTGACCATCTCCACCAGTAGGTCGTGTGTGAGCGGACGCTTGAATTGCTCGCCGTCGAGCGCGAGCTGGAGTGACTGTGCCTGGTCCTCGCTGACGTAGATGGGAACGATTCGCCCGTCGGCGGCCAGCATCACGACGGGCACCTCCTCCTCGTCGACGACGCTGACGCCGATGCCACGCACCGTGGCCGTGTGGGTCATTACCGTACCTTGCGAGCGCTGGTATGAAAACCTAGCCCGCGCCCAGCTACAAGTGACCCCCGCCACTGGTGCCCGTATGGGCTACGTCGTCGCGGTGAAACCTTCTGCCCGGCGGCTGAGCGCCGTCGCCGGCCAGCGGGTGAACAGCGACGGCCCGCACCACCGCTTTGAGTCGAAGGCGGCTGCCCGCGAGTGGGCTCGCTCGGCCAGCGAGGACGATCGGGTGTGGGTGCGCGACGCCAACCCGAGCGACCCTGATCCGGTGGACGGCTACCTCGTCGGGCGGGCGCTCGATCCCGCCCGGCGCCGCAGCGACCCGCCCGGCGAGCAGTCGGAGCTTCCAATCGAAGGGGATGAACGGTTTACTGACGTTCGAAAACGTTGAATCGGCCCGTTCGCTGGTTCTTGCCCGGTCGCTGCTGAACGGACTCGGCCGTTCATACCCCCCGAGATGCTATCTGGGAGTGCAATGAACTGGAAACGACTCACCGCGGTCGCGCTCGCGGCCCTGCTGCTGGTCAGCGGAACTGCCGCAGCCGCGCCCGGTAACGCTCCCGATAACGCGGGGGCGGACGACGAGAGCGAGAACGGCGACGCCGGCCCGCCCGGGGAGATCGGTCCTCCCGGCGGTCTGCCGGGTCCGGTCCCGGACTTCGTTAGTGACCTGCTCGATCGCATCGTGCAGGGCGTCGATGGTCTCGGCCCGGCGATAGGGGATATTGTCCCCAGCGGCGGGGGCTCGGCGCCCCCGAGCTGACGCGATCAGCCCTCCCTCATCCCGACACTTCCCCTTTCTCCCGCGCGGCGAGCGCGGGGTTTTTGTCAGCCGCTCACCGACGAGTAATATGGACCTTGGCGAGACGGCGATTTCCCGCAAGCGGGCGGCGCTGGCGGTGCTGCCCTTTCTCGCGCTGGGTATCGCCGACGTCGTCTTTCTGCTGGGCTGGGGGCTGAACCCACTGTGGGGGTTCATGATCCTCCCGCCGATACTGTTCGTTACCGTGCTCGCTTGGATCGCGTTCCGCACCGGGTTCGCCAGCGACCGGGTTGACGACCCCGAGGACGCCGTTTAGACGGTCGCCGCAGGGCTCAGATGGTCGGTACCGGGATGCCGTCGAGCACGTCGCCAAGCACGCGAGCCTTCCCGACGTTCTCTACTTTCGCGTCCGGCGTGAGCACCAGCCGGTGAGCCAGGACTGGCTCCGCAATGCTCTTTACGTCGTCCGGAGTGACGTATCCCCGGCCGGCCATCGCCGCGCGGGCACGGGCAGCCTCGAACAGCCGCTGTGTCCCCCGCGGCGAGACCCCCACCGCCACGCGCCGGTCCTCGCGGGTGGCTCGGGCGACGCTGGCGACGTAGCGGAGCACGTCCTCGTCGGCCCGGACGGACTCGGGGGTCTCGCGCAGCGCCAGCACCGCCTCCGTGTCGAGCACCTGCTCCACGCCGGGGGCACGCTCCTGGCGCCCCGCGCGCCGCCGGAGCAACTCCACTTCTCCCTCCGCATCCGGGTAGCCGATACTCGTCTTGACCGCGAAGCGGTCGACCTGGGCCTCCGGCAACTCGAAGGTCCCCTCCATCTCGACGGGGTTCTGCGTCGCCAGCACGAGGAATGGCTCCGGGAGTTCGCGGGTGTCACCGTCGACGGTGACCTGACGCTCCTCCATCGCCTCCAGCAGGGCGCTCTGAGTCTTTGGGGGCGCGCGGTTGATTTCGTCGGCCAGCACCACGTTCGCGAAGATCGGCCCCTCGGAGAACTCGAACTCGCCGCGCTTCTCGTTGTACACGAACGTTCCGGTGATGTCGCTGGGCAGGAGATCCGGTGTGAACTGCACCCGCGAGAACGATAGCCCGAGCGCTGACGCCACCGACCGGGCAGTGAGGGTCTTGCCCGTCCCGGGAACGTCCTCCATGAGGACGTGTCCCCGGGCGAGCACCCCCAAAAGTACCTCCTCCAGGAATGACCGATCACACACTACCGCCCCGCTCACCGCGTCGATGACGTCTGCACAGCGCCTGCTCGCCGCCTTGACGTCCATGACGGCCACTCGGTCCGGTGACTTATACGGCCGTCGGAGGGCGGCGCCTCAAGCAGGCGAACACAACCGAAACCGTCTAAGTAGGGGCGACACAACTCATGACCGAGCCGAGGTAGCCTAGCCTGGCCAAGGCGGTTGCTTCGAGAGCAACTGTCCGCAAGGACTCAGGAGTTCAAATCTCCTCCTCGGCGCCTTCTAATCCGTTTACACGACCGTTAAAGAGTGCTGATACCGTCGTTCCGAATCGGGGTGATCCGGCGTGAACCAGGCCTGCCCGGCTTGCGAGCACGCCGAGGCCGCCGACGCCGTCGAGCGCTGGCTCGTCGACGCCTATGATGAACGGTCTGATCTCGACTACCTGTCCCTCAAGCGGACGCTGGCCGACGAGTACGACTGCCAGCTGCCGCTGACGGCGGTCAAACGGCACGTCCGCGAGCACGTCGCTCTGGTCTTCGTCGGCGACCGCGAGGACATCGATGGCGAGGTCACGGCGGTCACCACCGGGGGTGAGCGATGATGGGCGCCGAGTGTCACATCTCCGGCTGCGAGCGGGACGGCGCCCACATCGATGGGAACGGTTCCCTCTGTGACCGGTGTCGTGAGCGCCTCGAGGACGGCGAGCGGCCGGCCCCGACAGCTACTGGTACCGCCATCGAACCCGACGAGCCAGCCGCGGGTCCCGCCAGCCAGCCCGCCATCGAGCAGGAGGTCTACCCCGCCGATCTCGACGATGTCGAGCAGTGGCTGACCTGGAAGCCCACCGACGACGGGCGGAAAGTCCCGCGGGCACCCTACGAGCACCGCAGCCAGCCCGACCGGTTCGTCAGCGCTCAGGACCCGACCGTCTGGACCGACCGCGAGACCGCTCAGCGGTGGGCCGACGCCCTGCCAGAGCACGGGCTGGCGTTCACGATTCCGAGCCGTGAGGACACTCCCGAGGACCCGTACGTCCTGATCGACTATGACGACGTGCGCGACCCCGAGACCGGCGCGATCCATCCTACTGTGCGCGAGCACCTCGCGCAGGCCGAGTCGTATGCGGACGTGTCGACCAGTGGTACCGGCGTTCACATCGTCTGCCGTGGCGAGTTGCCTGAGGACGTGAAAGCCATCGGCGCGGCGCTCCCAGACCACGACGACTTCCCGGATCCCGGGATCGAGGTGTACGACGGCGGTCGGTACATGGCGATGACCGGCGCCCACATCGCCGGAACGCCCATCGAGACGCAGCTGGCACAGGAGTTCCTCGACGACCTCGCAGCCGAGTACGCGACCGTTCCCGAGGGGACACCGGAGGAGTTGACTCGCGAGCCAGTCCGCTCGCGGGAGGCCATCGCGGATGTCGAGACGACCGGTGACATCCAGGCGGTGTTCGACGCCATCCAGCACGTCCGGCCAAGCGACATTCGTCTGCGTTCGCCCGTGACCGAGGAGCGCGCCGACGGGTCCAAGTCGCGCGACCCGTCGTGGGCGAGCTCCGAGAGCGGGACGCGACTGGCCGAGCTCGATGACGGTTGGGTGTACCGGCAGGGCATGATCGGGCTGGACGCGCTGCAGGTGGTCGCCCTTGAGGAGCGCATCGTCGCCAGCGAGACCGAGTA
>CAZLOO010000101.1:0-7370 GCA_964561055.1 uncultured Halobacteriales archaeon | reverse complement strand
GACGGGGCCGCCGTACGGACGGAGCTGCCAGAAGGCGTACCCCATCCCGCCGCCGGACTGGAACACCTCGGCGGCCTCCTTCGCAGTCTGATGGATGTCGGTGAGGTCGTCGGCCGGCGAGTCGACGAAACACGCGGAGAGCTGCTGGAGCTCGTCGCCGGCGTTCATCAGCGTCGGCGAGTTCGGAATGAAGCTCAGCGACTCCATCAGCTCCTGGAATCGCTCGCGCGTATCGACGACGTGTCGCCGGACCCCCTCCGGCAGCTCGGGGACGATCGTATCGTAGGCGAACTTGCTGACGTTGTACTCCGTCAGGGTCGTCTCGGCGTCGTCCTCAGCGGTGACGCCAGCGCCGAACGCCTCACCCGCGAGCTCGTCGCGGCGCGGGTGGTCGGGCTTTATTTGCTCCGGTGACACCGTCACCTCGACGCCCTGCTTCTCGGCTTCGAAGACGGCCTCGGCGAGCGCGATGTTCTTCGCGACGCGCTCGAACAGCTCCTCCTGGCTCTCAGCGAGGTTGCCGTCGGCGTCCTTCTTCAAGTAGCGGGCCGGCAGAATGTTGTGGTAGGCGTTGCCGGTGAGGCGCTGCTCCATCGTGTCACCGGTCGTCCGCTTGACCGGCAGTTCTATTGCGTCGGCGGTGTAGCTCACGCGGCCTCACCCCCGAGAAACGGTTCCGTTCGGTTGTTGTGCTCTGTAACGCTGGTCATGATTGGTTGCTGCTGAACGGCTCGAAGCTCGCGCCTCGTAGTGTCACACGCGTTATGCGTACTCGTTGGGCATCGTCGCCTCCCCGGCGCGCCGAGCCACGTGCTTTACGGAAGGCGTGCCCGAGTATTAAGCTACCCAGACCGAAGTGAAAGTGAAGCTTGAACTCCAATAATCGACATACAACGGCTCTGTTTCGACTGGAAATAACGAGGGGTTTAGCTCCCCGTAAGCCGCCTGAAAACAACAAATATTAGCTCTCTGTCAGACGAGCGAACGACAGACAGGCCTCTGATAAATTCATATGTGCGTGTTGGTAGGTTACCAGCCATCACGCTTAACGGCCATCGACTTGATTCGCCGATCATGGACCTTCTCCCCGTGCTCGCCGGGTTGTCGACAGCCCCTCTTCAGGAACTGCCGGGCCTCCCCGGCCTGCTCAGCACGCTGATCGTCGTCGCGGTGGTGATCCTCGTCGGCCGGTTCCTGCTGAACGTCGCGCTGAAGATCGTTATCGTCGCGGCGGTGATCGTCGGCTTACTGTGGCTGATCGGCGCGCTATCGGTGCTTCCCTTCTAAAGGCCATCGCGGAGGCTGTCGATGTGGCCCCGCAGCACTTGGAGCGCCGCATCGGCATCCGTGTAGCCGGCGTCGTACTCCTCGTACACCCCGTCGGCGTTCCGCAGGAACCGCTTGACGGCCGCGCGCTCCTCCTCGTTCATAGTCGCCAGTCGGTCCGTAGCCGTTTGAATCGTTCGCCGGAAAACACTTGTCGCCGGTCGGCAAGAGGGCGACGATGGCAGCCACCGACCGCCTCCCCCTGAACGCACAGGTCCTCGGCCGCGGCGCCCTAATGGGCGCGGTGGCGTACGTGCTCGGCTACCTGCTCACCTTCCTCGTCGTGTCGGTCTCGGAGGCGAGCGGATCGACCGGCGACTCACCGGTGCCCGGCTGGAAGGTGGTCGGCTGGTACTTCTACAACGGCCACTTCGTCAACCTGGACATCTCCGGACAGTTCCCCGGGGTCGCGGCCTCCGATCTGAGCAGCCTCGTCGCCGCCTCCGACAGCGCCACCGTCCAGCTGGTGTATCTCGTCCCGGTGGTGGCGCTACTGATCGCGGCGGTGCTGCTGTACCGCCAGGTCGGCCCACTAGAGGAGGCCAGAGACGCTGCCGTCGCGGGCGCGCTAGTGGTGGTCGGCTATCTCCCGCTGACGCTGATCGGCGCGGTCCTGACCGCATACACGGGCGCCATCGAGATCTTCGGCTTCGAGATCGGCTCCGTGACGATTCAGCCACAGCTCCTGCCGGCGGTGCTGCTGGCGGGGCTGGTGTACCCGCTTGCGCTCGGCGCGCTCGGCGGCCTGGGCGCGTCCAAGGCTTAGAGCCCTATGGCGACCATCTCTCCCCACGGTTCGAAGCCGTAGCGCTCGTAAAACGCCCTCGCGCGCTCATTCTCCGGGGCTACGTCCAGCACCAGCCGGTTCAGCGGGAGCGACTGGTTGCGTGCGTGCTCGCAGGCCCCGTCCAGCAACGCCTCGGCTAGCCCCGAGCGGCGGTGTCCAGGCGCGACGTACAGCTCGTTCAGCGCTGCCGCGTCCCACACCATCGCTAGCGATTCCGGGAGGAGAAAGGCGTAGCCGACCACCTCATCCTCGGCCAGCGACAGCGTCACGCAGCCGGGGTCTTCGTCGATACAGCGCTTTACCCACGCCAGGTAGCGCTCCTGGTAGGTGTCCGTGAGCTTTTGCTCGTAGCTGTTGGCCTTATCGCCCAGCGCGCCTAGCTCCCGCTCGAAGGCCTGCTTCAGCGACCATAGCCCCGCCTCCCGCTCGCCGCGGTACGGCACGAGTGTCGCGTCCATACGGTCGGGTGGGAGAGGGTCGTCTTTAGTTCCGGCCGTTGAGCCACAGCCGCGCGCCAGTGACGACGGTGCCACTCACGAGCAACAGCAGGTCCAGCCCGTCCCGCGCAACGGGGAACACTCGTTCGACGGGGCCCTCGTCCGGCTCGCCCGGCGAGGGGTTGACGCCGGTGGCGTATTGGGTCTCGCTGGTGTTGCCCCGAGAGACACTGTCGACGGCGGCGTCTACGCCCGACCCGGTTTCGGACTGCTCGGGCGGGGAGAGGTCCACGAACGTCTGTATCAGCCCGCGCTGGTCCGAGACGCGTATCTCCCCCGAGAGGGCGACGAACTGGTCGTGGACCGGGTAGAGGGCGTTCACGCCGTTCCAGACCAAGTCCGGGCCGATGACCGCGAACGCGTAAACGGCCACCCCAGTCCAGGCCAGCCGCTCCCCCCGCCCGCCGTAGCGGGTCCGCAGGCGCCCCCCAGTCTGGTGGTCGTACGCCAGCAACGCCGCCGCCGTGAACGGGATGAGGAGGGTGTGGAACGCCGCCCGGTGGGCGCCGGTGACGACCAGCCCGAGGACGGCGTCCAGGTCCGCGAACGCACACAGACCCAGCAGGACTGCGACTCCCCGGCGGTCGAGTTCAGGCCCCAGAAGCGCCGCCCCGAACAGCCCCGCCAGCGCCATGTGGACGAGCGTCGATGGCATACCGACCGCTCCTCGCGCTGGGACATGTGCCTTCCGTCCAAAGCGGGATGCGAAGGGGGCCCGCGCCTACAGCTCGTCAAGCTTGCGCAGCAGTTGGCCGCGGTACTGCTCGTCGGCGATGACGCCTTTCATTTCGATGACGTTGCGCTCCAGGCGGTCCAGCGCCACGCGGAACGCCGATTCCGCGCCGTACCCCTCGCCGGAGCCGGCCACCTGGCCGCGGTTGGTACGCATCCGTATCTGGCAGCTGATCAGCGGCGTCCCCCGCAGTTTCTCCTTGTGCTTCTGAAAACGGACGTGGGCGTGCTCGACGTTCATCCGCTGGTACTTTTCAGCGGCACCCTCGATGGAGCGACGTATCTCCTCGCGGTCCAGCGTGTCCATCAGGGCGACGTTCGTCACCTGGACGTCCATGTACTCCTCCTCGGTGTAGGTGAGCGCACGGAGCACGTCCGTCTTCGTGACTACGCCCGCCACCGTTGTGTCGTCGTCCGGTGGGGTCACCACCAACCCGGAGTAGTCCGCCTCCAGCATCCGCTCGGTGGCCGACCGAACGGAGGTTTCCAGCGTGGTCGTCGCGACGGGCGCCTCCATCACGTCGTATACTGGGATGTCGAGCGGTCGGTTGATGTCCCCACGGCGCTCCCCACGGGTGGCTTTGTCCGAGTCACGGACGACCACGTTGACGATGTCGTGGGTGGTGACCATCCCCGACAGCGAACCGGTTCCGTTGAGCACCGGCAGCCGCGAGATGCCGTGCTCGCGCAGGAGGTTGATCGCCTCTCCAACGCGGGCCTCCTCGTCGACGGTGATCACGTCAGCGGTGTAGATGTCCTCGACGCTGAGCACGTCCAGGTTCTCCAGCACCGCCTCGAGGATCGCGTCGGCGGTGACGATCCCCCACAGCTCCCCGTCCTCGAAGACGGGCGTTACCTTCGTTGCCCCCTCTATCATCACCCGTGCCACCTCGCGGACGTCGTCGGTTCGCCCGACCCGCGGAGCGGGCTTGGCCATCGCGCCGACCTTGGTGTCGTCCTCGACGCGGGACTGTAAGAGTTGGCGCTCGGTAAGGACCCCATCGTACTCCCCGTTCCGGGTGACGATCACTCCCTTTGGGTTCTTGCGGTCGAAGACCGATCGCACCTTCGACACCGGCTCGCCGGCGTCGACCGTGAGGTACTCCCGCGTCGCGATGTCTGCGATGTCCATACCGGTCGGCCGTTGGCCGCGGCCCGTTATCAACCTTGGCGAGGCGGAACAGCCGTCCCTGAGCGCCGGACTGAGCAGAACCGACGGGCGAACGTTCAAACAGGGCCGGGCGCAACTTCCGATATGGAGGAGACGCCCCAGGGGACCCCGGTCGGGGTGGACGACCCCTACGCGGTGGTCGAGCGGTGCGACTACCTCACGGACGACGGACGCTGCCGGTTCGCCGCCGAGCGGGCCCGCGAAAATCCTGCGTTCGCCCGGGAGCGCCGCGCCGAGGACCTGCGCTGTCCGGCCGTTGCCCCCGAAGGCGAGTGGGAGTGGCAAGACTGCCCTCACTTCCGCTCGCGTGAGCATCCCCGAGAGTGTCGCCGCTGTGGTCTAGAGGAGCGGCGGGCCGCCCACTCCGACGAGCAACCCCTGCTGGAGGAGCACCACCTCTCGTACCCCGAGGGAGAGACCGACCACGAAATAACGGTAGCGCTATGTCGGTGGTGTCACGCGAAAGTTCACAACTCTTGGGCGCGTATCAACGACGGCGCCAGCCCCGACCCGGAGGCGGTCGCCGCCCGCGAGCGACGCCGTTCGCGGGAGTTAGAGGAATTGAGCTTCGAATCCGCCGCCGAGCGCGCGGACCGGGACTAGAGGCCGGCCCGTTCCAGCGCCTCGGCGGCGAGTTCGAGGGCGCCTTCGTCCGGACCGAGCGGCGACCCGGCAACGATGCTGTCGGCGTGCTCGGTCAGCGCTTCGATGCGCGCAGTCACCTCCTCGGGCGTTCCGGCGGCTGCGAACGCCTCGACCATCCCTTCGGTGACGAGGTCGTCCGCCTCGCCGAACCGGCCGGCGCTGATAGCGTCGCCGATGGCTTCGGCCCGCTCGGGATCGATATCGTGGCGCTGTAACACGGGTGGGGGCGACCCCGAAGTGACGAACGCCACCGGCCGGCGGGCGGCCTCGTGGGCACGCTCACCGTCCTCGGCGACGCTCACCAGCGCGTACGCCGCCAGGTCGAACGGCCCCTCCCCGTCACCGTCCTCGCGATCGGCTATCCCTTCCTTGACGCGGTCTCGTGCCCACGAGAGGTCAGCCGGGTGCGAGCCGTTGTACAGCAGCCCGTCGGCATGCTTGCCGGCCATCCGGCACATGTGTGGCCCTTCGCCGCCGACGTACACTGGGATCTCGCCGGGCACCTCGAAATTGAGACCAGCGCCCTCGGCGACGAAGCTTCCTTCGTGGTCTAAGCGCTCGCCGGCCCACAGCCGTCGGGCGGCCCGGAACGCCTCTAGCACGCTCCGCAGGCCGCGCTCCTCGCTCAGCCCGAGGTTGCGCAGCGTCGACGGGTCGCCTGGGCCGATGCCGAACACGCCTCGGCCGCCCGACAGCTCCGCGATGGTCGCTGTCTTCGCCGCCAGCGTAACCGGGTGGAGTTCGTAGGGGTTGGCCACCCCCGGCCCGAGGCGAATGTCGTCCGTGCGCTCGGGAGCCAGCGGCAGCGCCGCGAACGGGTCGCGGTTGTTGTAGTGACAGCTCGCGAACAGCGTGTCGAAACCCGCCGCCTCTGCCCGGACAGCGAGGTCGGCCACCTCGTCGGCGGGCCGATCGGGGGTAAGCTCGACGCCTCTCATGCCGGGAACTCCCAGGCCTCGAGGGCCTGTCGTATCAGGTCGTCCTCGTAGTCGCGGAACAGCTCATCGCTACCGGCGTGGTCGCCGAACTCGAAGCCGCGGATCACGACCGCGGGGTCCCCCCCGTCGCCCTCGCCGCCGAGGAGGTTCGCCGCCGCGGCGAGTTCGTCCACCACTGACTCGACGGTAACCGACAGCTCTCGACCGTCACGGTCCGGCTCGCCCCGCCAGTCCCGGGAGGCGGGCATCCCGGCCCACCCGATGGCGACCCCTCGCTGGCCGTGCCGGAACGGCCGCCCGCAGGTGTCCGTGACGACCACGGGACAGCCTAGCGCCTCGTGGAGCCGGCGGGCGCTGGCCGCCGGGTCCGTCGGCAGCAAGAGAAGATCCGCCCCTGGAACGTTCGAGCGGTCCACGCCCGCGTTGGGGGCGATATGGCCGAAGCGGGTCTCGCTCAGAAGGAACGGCGCCTCCAGTATGAGGCTCTCGGACTCCGATAGCACCACCTCCGCGAACCGGGGGTCCTTTTGTTCCCCAGTGATTCGCTCCAGCCTGTCGGCGATGGCGTTGGCCCGCTCCCCGACGGTCACCTCCTCGAGGTCCACCGTCCGTCCCTCCGTCTTCGAGACGACGGTGCTCGCGATACAGACGACGTCGTCGGCCTGCAGATCGACCCGCTCTCGGATGAGCGCGGCGAGGTCGTCGCCCTCGCGCACCTCCGGCAGGTCCGGGACCGCGAACAGCTCCATACTTGAGTCACGGGCGCGGACGGTTAAACCGGCCCGGTACCGGCGCGCGCTACCGGCCCGTGAACTCCGGCTCCTCGTCGCTGAAGAAGGCGGCGTGCCCGCGGGCGTAGTCCTCGGTGTGGGAGGCACGGGCGATGGCGTCCGTCTCGGCGGCCATCCCGTCGGCTAGCCCCCGGTCGAAGCTCTCGGCTAGCAGTCGCCGGGTCGCGCCCAGCGCCACGGTCGGCCCGCTTGCTAGGTCGCTCGCGACCTCGTGGAACCGCTCCTCGAAGCCGTCCGCGGGCACCGTCTCGGTGGCCAGTCCCATCGACACCGCCTCCTCCGGACCGACCGGCTCGTCCAGCAGCGCTATCTCCCGGGCGCGTCGCAATCCCACAAGCCGGGGGAGCGCGAACGTGGAGCCGCCGTCACCGGTGAGCCCGATGCGGCGGTAGGCGTACTCCAGGCGGGCGTCTTCGCTCATCACCACTACGTCGCCGGTGAGCGCCAGCCCGAACCCGCCGCCGGCGGCGACGCCGTTCAGCC
>CAZLOO010000100.1:0-7416 GCA_964561055.1 uncultured Halobacteriales archaeon | reverse complement strand
GGGCCACAGCCCTCCGAGCGAGGAACCGAGAGTTCCCCCGGTGTGTCGCCGGGTCCCTCTGAGTACGGGTTGGAACCGCAACCGCCTCGCTCGGCGGAACTCCGATGGTCGGATTCCACGTCCTTCAGCGCGTGGAGGAGGTCAAGCTGTATACGGGTTCTGTGCGCAGCACGATGGCACAGATGTATATCGATTGAGTATCTCAGTAGAGCCTCGCAGTCTGACCCCTGAACGCACAAGCTCCAGGAGACAGAGATGTCCAAGCCGGAACCGGAGTGATGCCGGCAGGGAACGGACAACGACGACAGGTACATCATCTCGTTTTCAGACCCTCCCAGCGCCCTCGCACGGTCGTGGCAGTCACCCCTGCCGTCTCGCCGGCCGCCGCTTCGGAGGCCGACCCCACGTGCCCACCGGTCGCCGTGTACACACACGCCGCCGCAATCTCCCGAGGGAGCGCAGCCGTTCGCCAGCGTGACCGTCGTCCGCTTGGGCCCGTTGGCCCAACCTTTATGGCTCATGTTACCAAGCTTCACCCGAGAGGTGTTCAGGTGATGAGCGAGACCGTCCACGACAGAGTCGAGCACGTCCGAACGACCCTGACGCCGACCCAGATTGCCGTCGCGCTCGTCTTTGCCGCAGCCGTTGGATTCGTACTTCTATTCATGCAGGAACCTCTGGTCCACGACGCGCTGCATCACTTCCGTCATGGCATCGGCGTCACCTGCATGTGACCGACGCCGGATAGCGTGAGAATGCTGGACACACACTTGCGACGCGGGGCACTCGCCGGAGCCGTCGGTGGCGCCTTCTACGGGCTGTTCACGCTATTCGTCGTTGTTCCGCTGGTGTCGTTCGCCGAGTCACTGGACGCGGGACACCACGGAGCGGGATCGACAGAGCCGGCGGTCTCGGAACTCACGACTGCTGTGATCAGTGTCGGCGGCGGTATACTCTGGGGGATCCTCTTAGGCGTACTCGGGTTCGGTATGGTCTACTACTTCCTTGAGCCGGCTATTCCGGGACCGCCTGGGCTCAAGAGCTACCTGCTCGGCGCAGCGGGTTTCATCACGGTGTCAGGTGCGCCCTGGCTGGTGCTCCCGCCTTTACCCCCGGGAGTCGAACAGGGGCTTCCGACACGGACCCGCGTCAGCTGGTACCTCCTAATGGCGGTTGCGGGGGCTCTATCCTGTGGTGCGGCCGGTTATCTGTATAACACCGTTCGTGCTGACTGGAGGCGGCTTCGGGCGGCCGTCGCAGCCGGCGTCCCGTTCCTCCTGCTCGTCGGCCTAGCGATAGTCATGCCTGGAACGCCGACAAACACCGAACTCCCGGCACAATTCATTGCTGCGTATCAAGGGGTCATCGGATTCAGTCAGGCCACCCTGTGGTTCGGTCTCGCGAGCGTCCATGCGTGGATGACAGGCCGGCTGGAGCCAGCCTCCGAGGACGTCGCGACCGAACTCTCTGACCCGGTAAACGTTTGATATCGGGCCTCAAAGGCCCTTCTGGAGCTAAATACGGAACTCAGTCGGAGGAGAATTCCACGAGAGAGGAGACCGGAGAAAAGTATTTTGCGAGGTGGTAACAAGGTTCGCACAGAGTGTGATACAATGGATGGAGTTCACGACCTCGGGGGCACAGACGGCGTCGGGCCGATAGAGCCGGAGGAGGACGAACCGTACTTCCACGAGGAGTGGGAGAAGGATATCTTCGCTCTACTCCCGCTCACCATGGGCCAAGAGGTGTACAACATCGACGAGTTCAGACACGCGATCGAGCGGATGGAGCCGGCACACTACTTGGGCTCCTCATACTATGAACACTGGCTGAGCGCCATGGAGACGCTGCTCGTCGAGAAAGGGGTCCTGTCCGAGGAAGAGCTGGAGGCAGAACTCGAGCGGGTTCGGGCGGCCGAGAACCCCGACGACCTCGTCCCCGAACGCGAGGATCCGGAGCTGGCCGAGGCGATGCTGGGGCTCATCGACACGGGCGCCTCGGCGATGCGTCCGGAAGAGCCGGTCGAGCCGAGCTTCGCCGAGGGGGACGCCGTCCGAGTGAGGAACATCCACCCGGAGGGACACACGCGCTGCCCGGAGTACGTTCGCCGCGCCCGAGGAGAGATCGCCGAAGTACGAGGACCGGCCGTTCTCCCGGACACCCACGCTCACGGGGAAGGCGAGAGCCCCGAGCCGCTCTATTCCGTCCGGTTCGACACGGAGGAGCTATGGGGCGAGGACTACGCCGGCGAGAACGAGACCCTCTACATCGACCTCTGGGAGAGCTACCTGGAACCGCTCTGAGAAACAAGTATGACACACTCACACTCGCACGGGCATGCACATGACCACGACCATGGAGAGATCGAACTCCCCGAGGAGCCTCGATTCGACCCGGGCACGCGCGTTCGGCTTACCGAGGCCGTTCTCGAGAAGTATAAACGCCGCCCGGAGTACGCCCACGGGGCAGAGGGCGTAGTCGAGCAACTCCGTGGTGCGTACCTCCCGCCGACAGCGACCGATGACACCGAGGGCGAGTATCTCTACTCCGTCCGCTTCCGACCGCGGGAGATCTGGGGAGCCGATCATCCCGAGGAGAACGGCAGCGTCTATATCGACGTCTGGGAGGACGCCATCGAGCGGAGCCACCCGGGAGAAGAAGCAACGAGCAACGAGTAACCCACACGTGCACACGACCACACCGCGACCAATAACCAACCAATGAGCGAATCACAACCTGTCGAAGCGACCAGTCCCGAGGACCGCGCCCGAGCGCTCCAGTCCCTGCTCGTCGAGAAGGAGCTGGCATCCACCGACGCGATCGACGAGATTGTCAGCAAGTTCGAGGAGGACATCGGCCCGATGAACGGGGCCAGGGCCGTCGCCAAGGCTTGGACGGATCCGGAGTACAAAGAATGGCTGCTGGACGACGCGACGGCGGCGCTCGACGAACTCGGCTACACGGGCATCGAGGGCGTCGACATGGAGGTGTTCGAGAACACTTCCGACGTGCACAATGTTATCGTCTGCACGCTCTGTTCGTGTTTCCCGTGGCCGACTCTCGGGCTCCCACCGACGTGGTACAAGTCACCGCCGTACCGGGCGAAGATGGTGAAACATCCCCGCCGGACGCTCCGAGAGGAATTCGGCGTTGATTTGGACGAGGACGTCGAGATCAAAGTGTGGGACACGAGCGCCGAAGTCCGGTATATGGTGCTGCCCCAGCGTCCGGAAGGGACTGAGGGGATGAGTGAGGCGGAGTTGGCTGAGTTGGTGACTCGGGACTCGATGATCGGCGTCGAGCGGTTGGAGGATATGCGGGTCGAGGACCTCCGATGACCGACCAGGGAGGCCGGACTATTGCGAAGGTCAAACGCTCGGCGAACCCGCCTCAAGAGAACGACGAGCTAGTGTTCAGAGCGCCGTGGCAGGCACGGGCGTTCAGCATGGTCGTCACGCTCCACCGCGAGGGGCTGTTCGAGTGGAACGAGTTCCAGAGCCGGCTCATCGAACAGGTCCAGGCCGACGCCTTCGAAGAGGAAGGCGCTGATCCGGAGACCGTCTACTACCGGCAGTGGCTCGCGGCGTTCGAACAGCTCCTCACCGACAAGCAGCTGTTCGACGACGAGACAATCGAGAGGCGGGCGCTCGAGTTCGCACGGGGTGACCGCGATGCCTCCGAGTTCGTCGTTGGAGAAGAAGGCGGCCACTGACCAGTAGCCCTCGACGCCGCCGCGGCCGTCGCTGTACCCGTGGTTTCGGCTTGCTTCTCCATCAGAGAGCGATGTAGTCCTGAACGACGCCTGATTCCTCGAGTTCGGCAGCAGGGACTTCGTCGACGACCGTCCCTTTCTCCATGACGTAGGTCCGCTCGGACGCGTTGATCGTGAACTCGAGGTTCTGTTCGACGAAGAAAATAGTCATATCGAGCTCGGTCCGGATGTCGCTCAGCGTTTCGGCGATCTGAGTCACGATGTTCGGCTGGACCCCCTCCGACGGTTCGTCGAGAAGGAGGAGATCGGGATTCCCGACCAGCGCTCGACCGATGGCCAGCATCTGCTGTTCCCCGCCGCTCATCGTGCCGGCTTTCTGTCCGCGGCGTTCATTCAGTCGCGGGAAGAAGTCGTACACCTCATCGTAGAGGTGGTGGTCGTTGCTGGTGTTGATCTGTTCACCGACGCGGAGATTCTCCTCGACGGTCAGCTGAGTGAAGACGTCACGCCCCTGTGGAACGTAGCCCATCCCGAGGCCGGCGCGGTTGTTCGCGGGGAGGTCAGTGATGTCCTCTCCATCGTACGTGATCGTCCCCTCGGAGGGCTCGAGGAGCCCGATGATCGTCTTCATCAGCGTCGTCTTGCCGACGCCGTTTCTCCCGATGAGCGAGACGATCTCGTTTCGGGTTACTGTGAGGCTAGTATCGCGAAGGACGGGGGTCCGTCCGTACGAGACGCTCACGTTGTCGAGTGATAGTAAACTCATGCGAGCTACTCCTCCCCCAGGTATATTTTCTGGACCGCCTCGTCGTTCTTTATTTCCTCGACCGATCCCTCGGCGAAGACGGCCCCGTTGTGGAGGACAGTCACGCGCTCGGCGATCTGTTCGACGAAGGTGATGTCGTGTTCAACGACGATAACGCTCATCCCCTGATCGGCCAGCGACCGAATCAGGTCACCAGTCTCCTTGGTCTCCTCGATGGTCATCCCGGCCGTGGGCTCGTCGAGCAGCAGCAGGTCCGGATCGATGGCGGTGGCGATAGCGATTTCCAGCCACTGCTGTTGGCCGTGAGAGAGCCGGTCGACATCGGAATCGGCCTGCTCCTCAAGGTCGATCAGCGCGAGCAGTTCGTCGATGACGTCGGCGATATCCGCGTCGCGTTCGTACCGCTGGACGGGAATGCGGAGGTTCTCCCGCACCGAGAGCTCCTGGTAGACGTTCACGTCTTGGAACTTGATGCTGAGTCCACGGCGGGCTCGCTCGTATGGCTCCAGTTCCGTGATGTCCTCGTCCTTGTAGATGATCCGGCCCTCTGTCGGGCGCAGTTGTCCGGCGAGCATTTTGAAGAAGGTACTCTTTCCGGCGCCGTTTGGCCCGATCAAACAGTTGATCTCGCCGTACGGCATCCGATAGTTGACGTCATCGATAGCCGTCAGGCCGCCGAATCGCTTCGTGAGCCCCTCGGTACGGAGGATGTGCTGGCTCACGTCGTCCGGGCGGGCAGTGGTTTCCTCGGCGTGGCTCATGGTTGCTCCTCCATGTCGGTATCGGAGCGTCGTTGCAGGTACCGGTTGACCGTCGGGACGGCACCCTCAGGGAGCAAGAGGACGGCAGCCAGCAGCAGCAATCCGACGAAGATGACCGCGAATTCGCTGCCAGCCGACGCCAGACGGTTGCTCAGTCCCCGAATCACGAGCGTTCCCAGGATAGCCCCGATGAGGGTCTTGCGGCCGCCGACGGTGATCCAGATGACGGGGAGGGCAGCGAAGGCCAGGCCCATGATCGGGGGGCTGATGAAGTTCCCCGTTGAGGCGTACAGCGCGCCGCCGAGGCCCGCCACCCCGCCCGCGATGGTGAACACCTGGAGCTTCACCAATCTGGTGTCGTACCCGAGCGTCTCCGTTCGGCTCTCGGACTCGCGCGTGGCAACCATCAGGTAGCCGTAGTTGGAATTCAGCACGTACCGAAGGGCCAGATACATCGCCAGGAGCAATCCGACGATGAAGTAAAACGCGGCGTTCGTCCCGAGTTCGAATGCGACCGGTCCGGCGCCGAGCGTCAGGTCCGGAATTCCCGTCATCCCGTTGTATCCGCCGAGTTGTGCGTCGCCGATCGCGTACTCCCGTCCTGCAGTCCGCGAGAACAGCAGTTCGAAGATGAGGGTCACCGCCAGCGTGATGATGGCGACGTAGACGCCAGAGACCCGACCGTAGAACATGAAGTAGCCGACCGCCGCCGCACCGACTGCCGGAACGAGGATCGCGGCCAGCAGCGCGAGATTCGTCCCGCCGGTGACCGGCAGGAGGTTGATCCCCACGACGCCGAAGGTGTACCCGCCCAAGCCGAAGAAGGCAGTCTGCCCGAAGCTGAAAATGCCGGTGTACCCCCAGCAGATGCTGAGGCTCAGCGAGAGGAACACCCAGACGAACAGTGTCGTCGTCGTGAGAACGCCGAACTCGCTCGCGGTCATCGGGTAGAGAAACACGAGCGCCGCCACCAGCAGGAAGCCCACCCAGAACCGATCGGAGGAGCCGATCGTGTGTGGCCCCTCGAACCGGTCGAAGACGCCGAACAGTTCCTGGCCGAAGCTCGTCTCGCCGGATGTCTCCTCGATCGTTTCGGTATTGTCGCTCATGAGCTCATCCTCCGAGCCGGTCCGTGAGGTACTTCGAGATGCCCTCCGGGAGCAACCGGATAATCAGGATGGCAACCACCAGCAGTGCCACGCGCCCCGCTAGGGTACCACCCACCTGAGAGGCGGCGCCGTTGATCACTGACAGCGAGAGCCCGCTCGCAGGGACGCCGATCAGGATGCTTGCGCCCCCGACGATCACCGTAACGAACGCCTCGATAATGTACGAGCCGCCAAGCGATGGGACGAGCGAGATAGTCGGCGCGAACAGGCCACCAGCGATGCCGGTCAACACTGAACCGATAAAGAAGGTGATCATGTAGATGCGGGACGTGTCGACGCCGAGACTGCGCGCGGTCTCCTCATCCTCGATAGTTGCCTTGGCATGGAGCCCGTACTCGGTGTAGTTGAACACGATATACACCACGCCGAGCAACACAACCGCAGCGGCCGCGAGGACCCACTGATATATCGAGGCCGAGTAGGTACCGTACCTCACCGCCCCGAACGGCGTCCCGATCCCTTGGAGCGTCGGCCCGAAGATCAGCAGGACCGACTGTGTCATCACGAGACTGAGCCCCCACGTTGCAACCATCGAGTCGATCGTCCGGTCGTACAGGTGCTGGATGACGAGCCGTTCCACGATGACGCCGAACACCCCGGTCGCCAGGCCGCCGACGAGGATCGCGAGAATCAACGGGATCCCCCGATGGTACGACAGCGCCGTCGCGTACGCGCCGACCATGATGAACTCGCCATGGGCGAGGTTGATGATCCCCATCATCCCGAAGATGATCGCCAATCCGAGGGCGACGAGCACTAACGTCCCGAAGCCGCTGGCGATGATCGTAAGCAGATCGAGAGCGGTGGTGAGGGCTGCCATGTCAGTTCGGCTGGAAGAACTCGCTGGTCGGGTCGTCCCACGTGCTCTCGCTATCGAGACTGCACCGCTCCTGCAGCCACGTCGGTTCGACACCTTCCGTCGTGCCGAGGAACTCGAGACTGTGGTCCTCTTTGACTCGGGTCAGTGTGATACTGTGGTTCAGATGGTGGGTCGCCGGATCGACCGCG
>CAZLOO010000099.1:0-7424 GCA_964561055.1 uncultured Halobacteriales archaeon | reverse complement strand
AACACATCTTGGCTGGTGATCAGCCGGGCCACTGCGAACCAGGCCGTACTGCCCGCTCGCAGGCGGACGGCGGACACGACCGCAATGGCGGTGGTCGGTACTCGGATCGGGAGTTGATGCGGGACGCTACCCACTGCCCCGCCGACCGGTTCGGTCTTAGAAGTACTGATCGAGGTAGTCCTGGGCGTTCTCTTGGGTGACCTCCAGCCCTTCGACCTGGTAGAAACCCTCGAGGTCCTCGCCCTCGACAGCCATCATCCCCCGTTCGATGGCCTGGTTGACCATCTCTTCGGGTAGCTGGGCGATCGTGCCATAGTACTGGTTGTCGGCGAACAGCTCTACCCACCCCTCGGTGCCGTCGATACCGGTGATCGGGGTCGTGCCGAGGTCGCTGTTCTGAATCGCTTGGTGGGCTCCTAGAGCCATGAGGTCGTTTTGGGCGAACACGCCGTTGATATCCTCGCCGTACTGGGTGATGAAATCCTCCGTTACGTTAACCGCCTCCTGGGTCGCGAACTCGCCGGTCTGGCTGCCCAGCACCTCGATATCGTTCTCGTCAGCCACATTCTGGAACCCCTGTCCGCGGTCGTTGGTGACGCTCGCCCCAGGGGTTCCCTCGAGTTGGACGACGCCATAGGAGTCCGCGTTGGCCTGCTCTTGCATGAATCCCAGAAGCAACTCCGTTGACCGCTCGCCCAGCGCGACGTTGTCCGAGGCCACGTACGTCGCCGTCGCGTCGGAGGCGACGTCTCGGTCGATCGCCACGACCGGTATCCCCTGGTCGACGGCGTCCTCGACGGTCGAGACGACAGCGTCCTCAACGATGGCCGATACCATGATAAAATCGACCTCGTTCGTGATCGCGGTCTCGAGATCCGACACCTGCTGGGAGGAGTTGTTCTCGGCGTCGTAGAACGCCGAGTCATCTGCGATGGTGCCGTCCTCCTTGGCACTCTCGAAGGCGTTCTCCATACGGGCGAAGAATGTGAACTCCAGCGACGGCACCGACAACGCAGTGCGCAGCGACCCGTCAGCACCGTCGCCGCCGTCACCGCTGTTCCTGCCGGCACAGCCCGCGAGCAGCGTAGTGCCGACGATGCCACCGTACCGGAGCGTGTCGCGTCTGGTCAGCTCTCCCATAACAGTAGACCCATTACTTCTTTTGTGATAATGTTTGTGTAGTCTCGGGAGGCCACCGCGTGCGGTTTTTTAGCTCGACGGAGGGGGTCTGGCCGTAGATAACGTCGGTGGTAATCAACGGGTGAGGACGTTCGCGAGCACTGCGAGCATGAGCACGATACCCTGTGCGACGCTCTGGCCGGCTGGATCCACGCCCATTAGGTTGAGTCCGTTCGAGAGCACGCCGAGGATGAGCACGCCGACCAGCGTGCCGACCATGTTGCCGCTTCCGCCGAAGAGGTTGGCGCCGCCGAGAATCACCGCGGCAATGGGCGGGAGGAGCAATCCTTGCCCCATGGTCGGGCTTCCGATGCCGATCCGCCCGAGCATGACCACGCCCGCGATCGCGGTGAACACCGCCGAAATGACCAGCACGCCGAGCCGGATTCGCGCCACGTCGATGCCCATCCGGGCGGCGGCGTCGCGGCTGCCGCCGACAGCGTACACGTACAGTCCGAAGCGCGTCCGGGAGAGAACGAACTGTGAGACTCCCAACAGCAGGAGGAAGATCACCACGATCGCCGGCAATTGGAACGTCGCATCCAGCTGGACGATGTATTGGCTGTACAGCGTCGCTCCGCCGAACAGCTGGAGGCTCTCCGGGAGCCCGGTGATCGGTCGGGAGTCGGACGTGATGAGCCCGAATCCCTGTGCGAGGAACAGCATCGCGAGCGTGCTCATGAACGACGGCACCCCGAACCGGCTGGTAACGACTCCTGAAATCCCGCCGAGCAGGATCCCGACGACGAGCCCGCCGGCGATCGCGACCGGGACCGGGTACGACGAGGAGACGATCACCGACCCCGTCGCTAGCGCGGCGACGAACAGGCCTGTAAACTCCATCATCTCGGCGATGCTGAGGTCAATCTCTGCACAGAGGATCGGAAAGGTCGCCCCCACGGCAAGGATACCGATGATCGACACCTGACGGAGGACGTTCACCTGATTGTTGAGCGTCAGGAACCGAGAGTTTAGCGCCCCGAAAGCGATGTACAGTCCGATCAGCCCCACAATGGGGCCGTACTGGCCGACCGTCTGGAGGTCGATACCGTCCGCTCCTCGCAGGTCCCGGATTACTGACCGGACGGCCATGCTGTAAGCGGTTTCGCGGGGGAGCTTAAATCTTGGCCGCGCGGCGGACGCTCACGGGACATCCTGGCGGGCGCCGGCTTGCGGGGGCGACGGAGACTCCGTTGACGGACTCCCCGCCCTGGTGGCACCCGGGCAGAGTTTTATACTTTCAGCGACCAACTCCGGCCGATGGACGTCGACGCCGCGACCGGGGCCGTCGTCTCGATGGAGGGGATCAGCAAGCGCTTCGGCGAGGTGATCGCCCTCGAGGACGTCGATCTCACGCTGTTCGACGGGGAGGTGCTCGCGGTCGTCGGCGACAACGGCGCCGGCAAGTCGACACTGATCAACTGTCTCGCCGGCGTCATCCAACCCGACGCGGGGCGGATCCTTATCAACGGCGAGCCGGTCGAGGTTTCCGACCCCAGGGTCGCCAAGTCGATGGGGATCGAGACGACCTACCAAGACCTCGCGCTCGTGGAGAACCTCACGGTCACTCAGAACATCTTCCTGGGACGTGAGGAAGTCAACGGGCCGTCGGGGTTGTTCGGGCTTCTCGACAAGGGAACAATGCGCAGTCGGGCGGCCGACCTCCTCGAGGACCTCGACTTAGATATCGACCCACAGGCGACGGTGAGGGATCTCTCTGGGGGTGAACGCCAGCTCGTCGCTATCTCACGGACGCTGCTCTCCGAGCCCGAGATCATCATCATGGACGAACCGACGAGCGCGCTCTCTGTCGAGGGTGCCGATCGGGTGCTTGAGCTGATCGGCCGCCTCCGGGACGAGGGCATCTCGATCGTCCTCATCTCCCACAACATCGAACTCGTCCGCAGAGTCGCGGACCGCATCCAGGTGCTCCACGACGGTCGCAGTGCGGGCGTCGTTGACGGCGACGCCTCTCGCGACGAGATCGTGAGCCGGATGATCGCCGGGAGCTCTGACGGCGATGACACGCAGTTCGTCGCGTAGGCGTCGGGGTTACCTGGCTCGATGCGGGACGGAACCGAACGACGGGTCGGGGAGCGATGGGACAGGCACTGTTGACGGCGCCGGCGACGTCCGCTTCGGGTTCATCAGCGTCGCCTGAGCCGGCTCACAGCCCCTCCACGTCACCCCGCTCCGGCAGGGCGGGGATCACCTCCGGTGCCGTCGTCGCCAGCGCGCCCGCCCGACAGCCGATGCGGGCCGCCTCCACGATGTCGCTATCGGCGGCCAGCGCCACCGCAAAGGCGGCGTTGAACGCGTCGCCGGCGCCGGTGGTATCGACCGCCTCGACGTCGGGGGCCTCCACCCGCGTCACCGCGCCGCTCTCGGCGACCAGCGCTCCCTCTGCGCCGAGGGTGATCACCACCGCGTCCGGCCCCATCGAGCGCAGTTCATCGGCAACGGTCTCGGGGTCGGTGTCGGCGTCGGGCTCCTCCCCAACCAGCACGTTCGCCTCCGAGCGGTTCGGGGTGAGTGCGGTCGTTCCCCCGAGGAGCGCCTCCGGGAGCTCCCGTGCTGGCGCAGGGTTACAGACGACCGGCACGCCGGCACCCGTCGCCAGCTCCACCGCCGCGACCACCGGCTCGTCGGGCACCTCCAGGCCCACCAGCAGCACGTCTGCCGGGACCAGGTCGTCACCCCCGATGATCCGGTCCGCCGCGGCCAATACGTCCTCTCCGTCAAGCCGGTCGTTAGCGCCCGGGGCGACCGTTATTTCGTTCTCTCCGTCCTCGCGGACGATGACAAAGCCGGCGCCGGTCGCCGCCGCCTCGTCCTGCAGGACTGCGCCGGCATCCACCCCCTCGCGGTCGTACAGCGCCAGCGCGTCCTCGCCGAAGCGGTCCTCCCCAACCCGTGCTATCAGGCGACTCTCGGCGCCCAGTCGGGCCGCGCCGACGGCCTGGTTCGACCCCTTTCCGCCCGGTCCCTCGGCGAATTCCTCGCCGACGACCGTCTCCCCGGGCACCGGAAACTGCGGTACCGTCATTGTCAGCCCGACGTTGTAGCTGCCGACGACCGTCACCACCAGCCCGGCGTCCTTGTCGTCAGTAGCCGTCATCACCGCGTCCCCCGCTCACTATTTCGACGCCGCTGGAAGCGCCGATGAGGTCGGCGCCGACGTCCAGCATCGCCTCGGCGTCCGCCATCGTCCGCACGCCGCCGCTGGCTTTCACCCCAACCTCCGGGGGCGCCCGCTCGCGGAGGAACCGTACCCGCTCGACGGTGGCCTTGCCGCCCTCCCCCCACCCGGAGGAGGTCTTCACGTAGTCGAAGCCCGCCTCGACGGCTAAATCGACCAGCCGGCCAGCCGTCGCCTCCTCCAGCGCACCGAGTTCGCACATCAGCTTCACCGTCGCGGGCCCGGCCGCCTCGACCAGTAGCTCCAGCTCGTTGCTGATGTCGCCGAACCGGCCCGAGCGGAGGTAGCCCAGGTTCGGCATCACGTCCACCTCGTCGGCGCCCGCGGCGACGGCGTCCCGGACGGCGGTAGCCTTTGCGATGCGGCCGTCCCCGCCCATCGGGAAACCCGCCGCCGAGCAGACACTCACATCGCTGCCGGCCAGCCGCTCTGCGACCAGGGGAACCCAGCACGCCTGAACCATCGCGCCGTCGAAGCCGTGCTCGAGGCACTCCCCGCAGAGCGCTTCAATGCGGTCCTGGTCGGCCGTCGGCCCGACTTCCGTGTGCTGGATGCGGCTGGCGACCGCATCCGGGCTGCGTGTCATGGGCCGGCGGTCGCTCGCCCTGCGCAAAGCCGTTGTGGTGAGTGGCGGGAACGGTTATGTGCCCGAGCGCCCAACGTATCGGTATGGCCCAGCGGGCGGCGCGGTTCGGCACGCGCGTCGAGAACGGGCAGGTGTACGTCGAGACGCCGGACGGGGAGCTCCGGGTGGGGGCACTCGCCCAGGCCGTTGAACTCGCGGGCGGCCCGGCCTGGACGATCGAGTACAGCGACTGGTTCCGCCGGCGCCACCCGGAGGTGTCCACCTCCGACGAGGGGCTGGTGGTAGACGTCGCGGACATGACCGCCGCGATGACCCACGACCGCCGGTTCGTCGAGACTCTGGCCGCCCAGTCCCCCGAGCCCCGCGAGGACGGCGTCTCCCCGCGAATGGGGCTGTTCGTCGGGAAGCTGCTGGACAACCTCCAGTTCGGCGTCGATTAGCGACACCCACTTGTCCGGCCCCGCCCGAACTTCGGTATGCACCCGACAGAGCGCCCACGCCGGCTCCGCAGAGACGGGGTCCGGGGGCTGGTGAGCGAGACGTCGCTCTCCTCGTCGGACCTCATCGCTCCTGTCTTCGTGGACGCCACTGCCGACCAGCGCCGGCCCATTCCCTCGATGCCCGGTCAGGAACGGGTCCCGGTTTCGGCGGCCCGCGAGCGCGTTGAGGAACTCCTGGAAGCTGGCGTCGAGGCGGTGATGCTGTTCGGCGTCCCGGAGTCCAAGGACTCCCGGGGGAGCCGCGCTTACGCCGAGGACGGCGTCGGCCAGCGGGCGGTCCGCGCGGTGACGGACACGGACGCGGACGGCATTACGGACGTCTGTCTCTGTGAGTACACCGACCACGGCCACTGCGGCGTGCTCGAGGGCGGCGCCCGGGAGAACTCGACGCTCACCGTGCGCAATGACCCGACGCTAGAGTTACTGGCCGAGACTGCCCGTTCCCACGCCGCGGCGGGCGCGGACATGGTGGCGCCGTCCAGCATGACCGACGGGATGGTCGGTGCCATCCGGGGCCGGCTGGACGAGGAAGGGTTCGAGGACGTGCCGGTAATGAGCTACGCCGTCAAGTACGAGAGCGCGTTCTACGGACCCTTCCGGGACGCCGCCGACGGGGCGCCCGCCTTCGGCGACCGGCGGCACTACCAGATGGACCCCGCCAACGCCCGCGAGGCGCTCCGAGAGTGCCGACTCGACATCGAGCAGGGTGCGGACGTGTTGATGGTCAAGCCCGCGCTGTCGTACTTGGACGTGGTGAGCGCCGTCCGGCGGGACTTCGACCGTCCGGTGGCGGCGTACAACGTCTCCGGGGAGTATGCGATGCTGCACGCCGCCGCCGAGGAGGGATGGCTCGATCTTGAGGCGACCGCCCGGGAGTCGCTGCTGTCTATCAAACGGGCGGGCGCGGATCTGATCCTCACTTACTTCGCCGAGGCGCTGGCGCCGGAGCTGTAGGGCGCACGCGAAACGCGCGCGCGAGCGACACGGAGCCGTTTCGACCCATCTGGCAAGCGTTGCCTCCACGTTCGTCCAACTTTCGTCGGAATGAACGTCGGTTTTCGTGCACTCGATGCCCTTATATCCGTAATATTGTTGGGTATTTTGGACGGCCGTTCCTTATACGGATTGAAAACGGACGAATGTGGAGCTAACGTTTATGTTAGTGTCTTCCGTCGGCTTTGAGCGTGAGAGGCTCAACGGACATGGTGAAAACGAACGCATCAATGGACGAAATAGAAGTTACAGCGCGGGGGGTAGACGGATGGTAGGCATCCTACTCCAGAGCGGCACCGCTATCGCCGGTGCCGTCAACTACGTGTGGGTGCTGACGGTGACGTTCCTGATCTTCTTCATGCACGCCGGGTTCGCGATGCTGGAGGCCGGCCAGGTCAGATCAAAGAACGTTGCCAACCAGCTCACGAAGAACATGCTCACCTGGTCGGTGGGCGTCATCGCTTTCTTCATCATCGGGGCAACCGTCTCCTCGCTGGTCGGCGGGCTCACCGGCGGCGGGTCGTACACCCTGTTCGGCACGTTGGACGGTGCCGGCGCGGCGTTCAACGCTGAGTCGGGCGCCATCCCCTGGGTGGATTGGCTGTTCGGCGCCGTGTTCGCGATGACCGCGGCGACGATCGTCTCCGGGGCGGTCGCCGGCCGGATGAAACTCAGGGCGTACGTCACCTACACGATAGCGCTCGCGGCAGTCATTTACCCCGTCGTCACCGGGGTCACCTGGGCGGGCGGCTTCCTCGCCTCTGAGGCGCTCCCGTTCACCGACTTCGCCGGCGGGATGATCGTCCACGGGATGGGCGGCATCGCCGGCCTGACCGCCGCGTGGGTCGTCGGCCCACGTATTGACCGCTTCGACGAGGATGGACAGGTCAATGTCATTCCGGGCCACTCCATCACCTTCGCGGTGCTGGGGACGCTGATTCTCTGTTTCGGCTGGTACGGCTTCAAA
>CAZLOO010000098.1:0-7446 GCA_964561055.1 uncultured Halobacteriales archaeon | reverse complement strand
GCGAGCTCGATACCCCGGACGATGTCGCTGACGTGGGTCAGATCGCGGGTGTGGCTGCCGTCGCCGTACACCTTCGGTGGGCGGCCGTGAGCGAGGTCGTCGGCGAACTGCGCGACGATGTTGGCGTACTCCCCCTTGTGGCCCTCGGCACCCTGATAGCCCTGATAGACAGAAAAAAAGCGCATCCCGGCGAGGCTCATCCCGTGGTAGTTCGAGAAGTACTCCGCGTATCGCTCCCGAGCGAGCTTGGAGGCCTCGTAGCCGGTGCGGGCCTCAACGTCCATCGACTCCGGCGACGGCTCTGTACGGTCGCCGTATACGGAGGAGGTCGAGGCGTAGACGACCGTCTCGCAGCCGTGCTGGCGAGCCTGCTCGACCGTGTTCAGGAACCCCTCCACGTTCACTCGGGCGCCGCGCCTGAGGTTCTCGCAGCTCCCCTCGTGCATCGTCAGCGAGGACAGCGCAGCGAGGTGGAACACGGCGTCCACGTTCGCCGGGAGGTCGTCGTCGAGCACGCTCCCGTCGACGAACTCCACGCCGGGATCGAGGTTCTCCGGGGTCCCAAGCGTCCCGTCGTCCAGGGCGACCACCTCGTTGTCCTCGGCGAGGTGGTTCGCAAGGTTCGACCCGATGAACCCCGCACCGCCGGTCACGAGCACCCGCTCGTCGTTCATAGGGTATTGCCGGCGCTAGCTCACTAAGCGGTACCGGTCTAGCTCTCCTCGTCCTTCAGCTCCTCCAGTTCAGCCTCGACGTCCTCATCGGTGTCCGTGCCGGACACCTCCACGTCCACCGCCTCGCTGTCGGCCTCCGATTCTGATTCCGCGCTCCCCTTCCCCATCTCGGCGCGCAGGGTCTCCAGTTCGGCCTCCACCTCGCTGTCGGTGGAGAGCTGGTCAAGCTCGCGGTCGATCTCGTCCTTGTCGCTCATCGGGCTGTCGAAGGTGCCCGACTCCTCCAGCTCGTTCATCGCCTCCGCGCGGGCCTCCATGTCCTCTGTACGCTCCTCGGCGCGCTCTATGGCCCGCGAAAGATCATTCATGTTCTCGCCGACGCCAGTCATCGCCTCGGACACCCGCGATGACGCCTCCGCGGCGTTGTAGCGGGCCTTCATCGTCTCCTTCTTCGTGCGGAACTCTTCGATACGGTTCTGGAGCTTGTCCTTCTTCTCGACGAGCTGGTCCTGGGTGTCCTGAAGATCGGCAATCTGGGTCTCCAGCTCTTCGATCTGTGTCATCTTCTGCTTCTTCTTCTCGAGGGCCTTCCGCGCGAGGTCGTCGCGGTCCTGTTCGACGGCCTGGCGGGCCTGGCGGTTGTGCTTGTCGACGTTCTCTTCCAGGCGGCGCTTCTGTATCTCCAGACGCTTCTTTTGGGTGGTGAGGTCCGCTATCCCCCGTTTCACCTGCTGGAGCTCGTCACGCATCTGCTCGTAGGAGTAGTCCAGTGTCTCGTTAGGGTCCTCGGCCCGGTTGAGAAGGCCGTTCACCTTCGACCGGATGACATACGAGGCGCGTGAAAGGATGCCCATGACCGCCGTAGTGGGCGAACGGTTAAACGATTTGCGAGGGAATCGACAGGCACGTCAGGCGGGGTCGTGTTCGCCGAACCACTCCGTCAGCTCGCGCATCCGGTGGATTGCTCGGTCCGGGTCGCCGACGTTATGTTGCTCGTCTTGGTAAATCACGAGCTTCGCGTCCACGCCTTGCTTGCGGACGCTGACGTACAGTTGTTCGGCCTGGGTCGGCGGACAGCGCCAGTCCTGCTGGCCGGCCGTTATCAGCAGCGGCGTCGTCACCTCGCCAACGTCCGTCAGCGAAGATATCTCCCGATATGTCTCGGGCTCTTCCCAGGGTAGGCCGAACTCCGCCTCGTGCCACAGGTGGTTGTCGTCGGTTCCGAAGTTCGAGTAGAAGTCGTAAATGCCGTGCTCCGGGGCGATGGCGGCGAACCGGTCGGTGCGAACGGCGAGGTGGGCGCTGGTGATGCCCCCGTAGGAGAACCCTGTCGCGAACAGCCGGTCGGGGTCGGCCCACCCCATCTCCACGAGCCGGTTGACCCCGGAGAGAATGTCCTCGCTCTCTAGGTTGCCGCGGCTCCCCATCAGCACCTCCGAGAACTCGCGGCCGTAAGAGGCCGAGCCACGGTAGTTCACCTTCAGCACTACGTACCCTTCGCTGGCGAGATAGCTGGTGAGGAAGTCGAATCCCGGAGTGTCGTAGCTCATCGGCCCACCGTGGATTTTCACGACGACCGGTCGGGGCTCGGGATCCTCCCGATCGAACCCCGACGGGAGGAAGGCCAAAGCCTCCACGACCCGGCCGTCGCCGGTCTGGTAGCGGACCCGCTGGCAGCCCGGCGACGGCAGGCTGTCGACCCACTCGTCGTTGAACTCGGTGAGCCGGGTCGGCTCAGCGAGGCCATCCAGCGCGTATACCTCCGGCGGTTCACCCGGCGTGGTGAGGGTCACGGCCGCTCGGCCGCCGCCGGTGGCCAGTGCCGTGACGTTCCGGTACTCGCCCTGCTCGGTGAATACCCGCTCTGCGGGGGCCCCGTCGGCGTGACACCGTACCAACCGGCTGCGCCCCTCGTCACCGACGGGCGCGACCAGCGTCTCCTCGTCCAGCCACGCCGCTGCGCTGCCGAGCGCCACCGTTCGGTCCAGCTCTGTAGAGACGGACTCGAATCGCTCGTCGTCCGCGTCGATAACGTACACCTCCGCCGGCCGGTACCAGTTCATCGGCGGATTCCGGGCGACCACGGACAGCCGCTCGCCGTCCGGGGACCACTCCACGCCTTGGCAGTAGTGCTCCCCGTCGGTGAGCCGTTTCATCCCCGACCCGTCCGGCTGGATGGTGAATACGTCTACCACGGCGGAGTCATCCGGGCGTTCCGTGTGATTGCTACGGAAGGCGATACGCCCGTCCGGACCCCAGGCCGGCTGGAGGCCGCCCAGCGGCTCGAAGGAGCCGGCACCGTAGGCGTCGTCCAGCCGGCGCTCCTCCCCGTTCTCGAGGTCGATTACGAACAGGTAGCTGGTGACGTCGTCCAGCCAGCCGGCGCCGTCGCGCTTGTGCTGGAGGCGGGTCACCTCAATCGGGCCGTCGTCCTCGCGCTGTTCGACGTGCTCGGCCTGCTCCTCGGTGGGGTCTCGCGCGGAGATGACCAGCCGCTCGCTGTCCGGGCCCCAGTCGAACTCACGGACGCCGTGCTCGCGGTCGGTCGCCTGCCGGGCATCGCCACCCACTTCGAGATCGAACACCCACACCTGCGGCTCCGGCTCCTCCTCCTCTTTGCCCTCGCGCCGTCCCACTTGCAAGGCGGTGTCGCGCTCCCGGGCGGCGACGAACCCCAGCTTTGAGCCGTCGGGGGAGAATGCCGGCGCGCTCGCGGCTGACGCCCGAGTGAGCCGCCGGGGCTCCTGTGAATCATCCGCGGGCACGAGGAACAGCGATCGCCGGCGGCTGTCGGCCGCCCCGTCGAACTCGTCGACTACCGCCGCCACCCGCTGCCCATCGGGGGACACCGCCAGGTCCGTCACCTGCGCGAGCTCGTAGAACGATTCTAATTCCATGGGATGCGGAAGGACGAACCGCGCTTAGGGATGACGGTTTCGCAAGCCCGCCGTCGCCTATTGATCGGCGATTCCACTTTCACTACGATCTCAAAACGCAATACAGGAGCCGCTCTAGCGTGACAGAAGCGACTGATAAGTTATCTATATTTACCTTGTTGGTCAGTGAATGAATATATGTTTTCATCGGATACACTACTCATCAACAACACCCAAAGATTTAAAATGGATTTCACAGTACGTTATGATAGACCATGACTGGATACTACGATGCTGTGCTCGGTCTCATTCCCGTGCTGTTCGCTGGCGTTACTGGAGCCCTGCTGCTCGCCGGCGTCGCGCTCGTCTTCTCCATCGCGACCGGCGCCACTGTCGCCGGGTTGTTGATCGGCCACGCTATGTTCGTCCGGACCCCGACCGACGCTCCCACGCCCTCGGCACCCTCGACCGGCCCGGTCAACGCCGACTGAACGGCTCTTCTCGCTGTCCGCCCGTCCTGGACTGACCGTCTCTCCCGCGGTCCGCCCGTCGTTATTGCGCCGTCCGTTATCTCTCGATACCGACACCGCCCGGGGCACGGGTGTCCGGGCCGCCGGTCCCGTCCCCACCGGTCTCTCGGCGAGCCGCTTCGTACCACGGCGGTGACTGGACGGACAGCTCCGACCGACGCTCGTAGACGAACCCCACTACCCGGATGACGATACCATCCTCGGTCGGCCGGGTCAGGGTGGCGTTGAGTTGCTCGACCAGCCCGTCCGGCCGGACAATGAGGGTTGCGGTCCCAGTAAGCCGGCTCCCCGGCCCGGCCGTCACATTCCGAACGGCCACGACCGTTGCCGGCCGTCCATCGACGCTTCGGCGCTCGATTGTGGATGTACCGCTGGCGAGGAACTGCTGGACGAGCGAGCCGGTGAGCAGCGCCGTCGGGTCCCGCGCGGACACCGGGCGGCGAACGAACACCGCCGCTGGGCCGTCGCCGACCTGCTCGTAGCGGAACGTCCCGTCGGCGTACACCGCCGATCGGAGCCGGCTCTCGGGCCCCGAGCGAAGGCGGGCTACGTAGCGCTGTGGGCCCGCTACCCGGAACTCCCGGACCACCGACCGCTGCTTGACTGTTCGGTTACCCGACCGCTCGACGGTGCGACGGGTATAGACGAGGATGTACGAGTCGTTGGCAACCGCCTTCCGGTGGCCCTGTGCAGCGGTCACCGGGTCGACGGCGCCCGGCCGGAGCCCGTCCGGGTAGGCGGCGCTCGCCGGGTCGGCGCCTGGTACGCCCGCAGGGGTGACGCTTCCGCTCTCTCCGGCGAGCGGACCACCGGTCCCGCAACCGGCTCCCAGAACGAGAACGGCGAGCACGACCGCGGCCGGGACCCGGCCCATGTGCACACTCCCGCGTGGCTGGACAAGTCTCTTACCCACCGACCGGACGGGTTTTTGTTGGGGGGGTTCTGAGAGCCGGTAATGAGCGATTCAGTCCTATCTACGACGGACGCCACCTACGATCCCGAGGAGCTCGGGCTCGTCGCCGGCCTGGAGATTCACCAGCAGCTCGATACGAAAACAAAGCTGTTCTGCAACTGCCCGACGGTCAGGCGCGAGCCTGAGGAGTCGACCCGCAGCATCACCCGGTATCTCCACCCAACGCGGAGCGAACTGGGCGAGATGGATGAGGCTGCCCTCGAGGAGTCACAGGTCGAGCGGCGGTTCACCTACCTCGGCTACGATACCACCTGTCTCGTCGAGGAGGACGAGGAGCCCCCCCGGCGGCTGGACCGCCAGGCGCTGTCGGTCGCTCTGGAGATAGCGGCCCTGCTAGACATGCAGCCGGTCGACCGAGCGGAGGTGATGCGCAAGATCGTCATCGACGGCTCGAACACCTCCGGCTTCCAGCGCTCCTCGCTGGTCGCCACGGACGGCGAGATAACCGTCGAGGGTGAGGACGGCCCTGTTGCGGTGTCCGTTGAGGATCTCCTGCTGGAGGAGGAGTCCGCGGGCCGCATTGAGGAGACCAAGGAGGGTGTCACATACTCGCTGGACCGGCTGGGCGTACCGCTGGTGGAAATCGGTACCGGCCCCGACTTGCGCACCCCCGAACAGGCACAGGCCGCGGCAGCTCGAATAGGAATGCTGCTGCGCTCGACCGGCGCGGTCAAGCGCGGTCAGGGCACCATCCGACAGGACGTTAACGTCTCAATCGACGAGGGCGCCCGCGTCGAGCTGAAGGGAGTCCAGAGTCTGGAGGACATCGCCGACATCGTCCGCAACGAGGTTCGGCGCCAGGCCCGTCTGCTGGAGATAGCGGAGGAGCTGACCGCGCGTGACGCTGCCGTTGGCGAGGCGGTCGACGTGACCGATACCTTCACCGACACCGACAGCGGCGTTATTGCGGGTGCTGAGCGGGTGATGGCGCTCCCACTTAGGGGGTTCAACGGACTGGTCGGCGCGGAGCTACAGTCCGACCGTCGGCTCGGGACGGAGTTGTCGGATCACGCCAAGCGTGCCGGCGCGGGCGGTATCTTTCACACGGACGAACTCCCGGGCTACGGCATTACTGCCAAGGAGGTTGCCGCCCTCCGCGAGGCGGTCGGCGTCGGCGAGGACGACGCGGTCGCGCTGGTGGCGGCTGACGAGGGGACCGCGGCGGCTGCCATTGAGGCCGTCGCCGAGCGAGCCCGGGCAGCCACCGAGGGGGTCCCCGAGGAGACCCGCGGCGCCAACGAGGATACCACCTCCGAGTACCTCCGGCCGTTGCCGGGTGCGGCCCGGATGTACCCCGAGACGGACGTGCCACCGGTGGTCCCGGACGAAACCGCCGTCGAGACGGCGGAGTTGCTCACCGAGAAGGTCGAGCGCTATCAGTCCGAGCACGGCCTCGACGCCGGCCTCGCCGAGCAGGTGGCGTTCGGCCGCCGCTGGGAGACGTTCGAGACGGCGGTCGCCGCCGGCACGGACCCCACCCTGGCGGCCGACACCGTCGAGTCCCGGGTGACGGAGCTCCGTCGCGATGACGTGCCGGTGGACGCCTTGGAGGACCACCACTTCCTTGAGACCCTAGCGCTGGTGCGGGACGGCGAGATCGCAAAGGAGGGGATCGGCGACGTGCTGGCGGTGCTGGCCGAGCATCCCGGGATGGACGCCGAGGCCGCCGCCGAGGAGGCCGGTCTCTCCGGCGTAGATGAGGCGGAGGTGCGCGCGACGGTCGCAGAGGTGGTCGAGCGCAACGCGGACCAGGTGGACGAGCAGGGAATGGGCGCGTTCTCGGCGCTGATGGGCGAGTGCATGGGTGCGCTCCGCGGAAAAGCCGACGGGGAGCTGGTGAGCGACCTGCTGCGCGAGGAAATCGGGAAGCGAGCCTGAGTTCGTCGAGAAGGAGTCAGCCGGTCCGGTGGGCCTACAGCACACCCATCGCCTCCAGCCGCTCGGGGAGGTAGGTATCCGTGACGAAGTCCAGCCCCCGGGAGGCCAGCGCCTGCTGTTCGGCCTTCTTGCCGATGTCGAGCTGGAGCTCGATCTGTTCGGTCCAGTACTCCGACTGGAACCGCGGGTCCTCGAGCTCGCTCTCGAGGGCGTTGACGTCCGAGTCCGACAGCGGGTCCGTCGGGAGGTCGTACTCCACGATGTCCTCGGGCTGGATACCGATGAAGTCCGCCTGCGGGGTAGCGAGGTACTCTGAGAGGTGCGCGGACTTGATCGAGCCATATGCGACGGAGCCGTAGATACGGTAGCTCCATGGATCGCCGTCGGTGAACACCACGACCGGCAGGTTCAGTTCGTCGTGGAGCCGCTTGGTGATCCGTCGGGTCGCCCGGGCGGGCTGGCCTTTGAGGTGGACAATGATGGCGTTGCGATCCTCGTCGAAGCCGTTCTCGACC
>CAZLOO010000097.1:0-7505 GCA_964561055.1 uncultured Halobacteriales archaeon | reverse complement strand
AGAGGCGGGATTTTACACCTTCATTCTCTTACTCCGAGGTATGCAACCTTCCGGTGTGGTGTCAGCCCATATTCAACAATTCGGAATGCTTCTTGATGTTTCGCAAGGCACGATCACTGGCCTGGGGGTTCTTGGGGTCGTGGTCCTGATTCTGTTCTCCGCGTTTTTCGCGTCCGCGGAAATCGCTATTTTCTCCCTCGAAGATCATCGGCTCGGGGCACTTGTGGAAAAACGAGCTTCCGGAGCCGCAACACTGTCCGCATTGAAATCTGATCCACGCCGCCTGTTAGTGACGATCCTCGTCGGGAATAACATCGCCAATATCGGTATGTCGAGCATCACGACAGGATTGCTGGGCTTTTATTTCACGCCGGGTGAATCCGTCTTGATCGCCACGTTTGGAGTCACGTCGCTCGTGTTGCTGTTCGGTGAGACTGCACCAAAATCCTATGCAGTCGAACACAGCGAGTCTTGGGCGCTTCGAACGGCCCGACCGTTACGCATCGTCCAGACACTTCTCTATCCCGTCGTGGAGTTGTTCGACGCGCTCACTCGCATTGTCAACAGAGTCCTCGGCAGCGAAGGTGACTTCGAAGCGGCGTATATCACGCGAGCGGAGGTCCGAGAGGTGATCACAGCCGGACAGCGAGCGGGCGTGTTCACCGACGAGGAACACCGAATGCTCCAGCGTCTGCTACGATTCCGTAACCGGATCGTCAAGGAAACGATGGTCCCACGCCTTGACGTGGTCGCAGTGGATGCCGACACGGAGCTGGAAACGGCCATCGAAGCGTGTCTGGATAACGAGTTTAATCAACTCCCAGTGTACGAGGATGTCTTGGACACAGTCGTCGGAACCGTTCACATCCGGGACCTGCTTGAGGCGCAGTTCCGGGGGGACGAACAATCACTTCACTCGATTGCCAGAGAGCCACACGTCGTCCCAGAAACCAAGGAGGTAGACGAACTCCTGACTGAGTTGCGTGCCGAACGACATCGAATGGCCATCGTTGTGGATGAGTTCGGCACGACGGCGGGAATCGTGACTATTGAAGATATCGTTGAGGAAATAATCGGTGAAGTGCTGACGGAAACGGAATCGCCACCTATTCGATGGCTTGACGACAATACCGTTCTCGTTCGCGGCGAACTCAATATTCACGCGGCGAATGAAGTACTCGGCACCGATCTCCCTGAAGCTGGTGAGTTCGAAACCGTCGCAGGGTTACTCATAAACCGAGCCGGCCGCCTCGTTGAGGAAGGTGAGGCCATAACCTACGACGGCATCCGACTTATTGTCGCAACTGCCGAGAACAACCGTATCTTGGAAGTACGGATCGAACTACCCAGCACCGAGACTACCGTCAATAACTCACCGGTCGGGGAGTGACCAAGATGGGGGCTTGCCCTGTGAATCCCGGCCCCGTAGCAATGAGCACCCTCGAGTGTAGATAAGTGAGCTGACGATGTGATGAATCCACTCTCTATATTCAGCACGGGCGCCGGAAGATGACCAATAGTTGACTATATCTCCGACGCCACGCTCTCGGTGTCGTCCAGCGGCGAACACCTCTTGCCCCCGTAACCAGTACACGTGCTCGCATGGACAGCCGGGTGATCGAGGAACACCGGTCCTCACCCAGCAGCCGAGCGCGGTTACAGCCCGAGGACGAACTCGGTGTCCGCGAGCTGACCGGCATCGTATTCGGATGGCTCCTGGGCTGCATACGGATCTCTCATCGAGCAGACCCGCGGGCGCTATCGTTCTCCACGAGACGACAGAGCGTGACTACCGCACGTCCTGACCGGGTCGCCCGGCGGATCACTGCCAGACCAAGTAGCTGAGTGCGGCGATCCCACCGACCTCGAGAATTTGGAGGATCATCATGAATTGGACAGCCAGCGTCGGCATCGCCGGTGCGGTGAAGTAAAAGTACAGCGCCACCACATTCTCGGCTAACAGGAACGCCGCGAACACGATCGACACCGCAGTAAAGCGCGCCCGAATCTCCCGGTAGCTCCCAACCCAGATTCCGATGACCCCGAGCAAGAGAAGAATATTAATTACTGCCGCGATGCGGGCCGCGTCGAGCATCAGACTCATTGCCGAATCCCCTCACTCATGGCGCACATCCAGCTGTAACGCTGTCGCGATTGTGTATTCCTCGTCATCGGCTATCTGTAAGATGATTTCCTCGACGGTACCCCAGTGCGCTCGGGCCTGGTCGCTTGAGAGGGAGACGGTGCAGTAGTCGACATCGCCCTTGATGACAATTCGATTGTCTTCAAGACCCGCTAAATGATGGCCTACCGTGTTGTACGCCAGGTCCAAGTCGTCGGCCAATTGGGTGGCGTTGCGCGTTTGCTCGTCTAGTCTCTGGAGGATGCGGTCTCGGTTCGGTCTTCCACGCCTGCCCCCGAGAGCTTGCCAGCGGCCCGTCTGTATAAGCTCTCCTCTCTGGAAGCAACGAGAAGACCCAACCGACGCCCTCCAAGTCCGCCGATGGGGCAGGAGTGAGCGACTGTGGCCGTGATCGTCCGACGGGTCGCGTAGCGATCCGATCGGTCACCGGCCACTGGTGGCTTCGCCCCTGGAATGACATGTCTGACATAGGAAACGAAGCGGACGCGCGCGTAAAAATTGTGCTATTCCGCGCTGTCGATTTTACGCTTCTGGGGACTTCTGAGTAGGATTTTAGCGAAAATCGCGTGAGATTTGGGCGGGAGTCACGAAATGTATTATACCTTAGTCATGTCTGCAGCGATATGGATGTCACGTAAATCAGCAACGACGAGACGGCGCGTCCTAGTTGGCCTGGGAAGTGGCGCGATGGTCGCCCTGGCCGGTTGTGCTGGCGGCGACGGTGGCGACGGCGGTGACGGTGGCGACACGACGACGACTACCGCGGAGGACACCACGACCGAGACCCCAACGGAGACGACTGAGACGCCATCGGGGAGCGGCAACGTCCGGGTGGCCCATATGTCGCCGAACGCGCCGAACGTCGACATCTATGTCGACGGCTCGGCCGTCCTCGAGGACGTGCCTTTTGGAGCGGTCAGCGACTATCTGGAGGTGCCGGCCGGCGACCGCGAGGTGGAGATCACGGCCGCCGGTGATCCCGATACCTCGGTGTTCTCGGGGACGGTTCCGATCGCCGCAGACACGGATTACACAGTCGCGGCGATCGGCGAGATCGGGGACGCGGCTGACCAAATGTTCGAACCGCTGGTACTCGAGGACGACACCTCCGATCCGGGCGACGATACAGCACGGGTGCGGTTGATCCACGCCTCGCCGGACGCCCCAGCGGTGGACGTGACCCTGGCGTCCAGCGGCGACGCGGTGTACGACGGCGTCACCTACGGGGAGACCAGCACTGTCGAGGTCCCCGCTGGCGACTACACTCTCCAGATTCGCGGTGACACCGAGAGTAACGATGGCGACGTCGTCACCAGCTCCGACGTGAGTCTCGCCGGTGGACAGGTGTACACCACCTTCGCAGCGGGCTATCTCAGTCCCGACGACGAGCCCGCCGACACCGCCTTCGACCTGCTCGTTGTCCAAGACACCGGCGGAATGTCAGGCTAACCGATCTTTTTCCCGGTCTCCCTGTGACCTTCGTCGACGGGTGACCGGTCATCGCCGCGCTGTAACAGTTCTTTGCGATCCCCGACCCAGTCAGTCAGCACCGGCTATCCTGATTCGCTGCCCGATTCACCGGAGTCTCAATCGCTAAGTGGTTCTCACCCTTCGAATCGATAATACGCCACCTCACGCGACGGACAGCGCTCGGCCTGCTCGGGCCCGCGGCGGCGACGGGGCTGACCGGTCCGGTTAGCGCCCGCGAGAACGGTCGAATCGAACGGGTTCTCTCGACCGGACGGCCGGTCCCGGAGAATATCGGGTTTGATGCGGACGGCGACCTGTACGTCGGTATCACCGGCGGGAGCGTCCGCCGGCTTCCAGCCGACCGTACCGACGAGACGGAACTCGGGTTGGACGCGACGACTGAGGTCGCGAGCTATCCCGGCGGGGTTGCCGGTGTGACCGTCGACGAGGGGACGCTGTACGCGGCGGTCAACGGCGATACCGGCCGCGTCTACAAATACGGTCTCGATGGCGACGAGGACCCGACGGAACTGGCGACGGTTCTCCCCGACGGGAACGGATTCGTGAACGACGTGCTGGTCGACGGCGATCGGCTGCTGATCACGGAGTCGTTCGGCGGCGCCGTCAACGAAGTCCCCGTCGACGGCGGCACGGCCGAGCAGTGGGTTCAGGACGACCTGCTCGATACCGCCAGCTTCGGCGCCAACGGCATCGGCCGTGTCGACGACACCGTCTACGTCGCCGTCACGCGGGCGGGCGATGTCGGCCGGATCGTGAAGGTGCCTATCATAGTCGACGGCAGCGCCGGTACGCCCGCGACGTACGTCGAGGACGCGTCGCTGTTCGGTGCCGACGGGCTGACCGCCCGTGGCCCGCAGCTGTACGCTGCGGTGAACAGCCAGAACCGAATCACGCGGGTCACCCCCTCGGGGCAGCTCCGGACCGTCGTCGAGGGCGACATGCTGTCGTTCCCCTCGGAGGCCGTGGTCGATCCGACGGCGCCGGGGAAGCTGTTCGTCTGCAACTTCTCGCCGGGAGCGCCCGAGGCTGCCGGTGTGCTCCGGACTCATCCATAGCGACGGCTTTAGGTAGTCTGTCGCCTGCGCCGTGCGTCGAGCGTGCCGATATCGGCGTGTGGTGCCTCAATCATCCCTCGATCATCGATCGGGTCGACCGAACGCTACAGCCCGAGGGCGTACTCAGTGTCCGCAAGCCGCTGGGCGCCGCGTTCAAGCGCTTCCGTCACGGCGAGGTCGTCTTTCATGAGGAAGAACCGCTGGCCCCGCCGCTCCCAGTGGGCGACCGAGTCCCGGAGGACGTCGCCGTATTCGCTGTACTGGTCTTTCACCAGGATCTCGAACCGGTAGTTGTCCTCGTTGTAGTACTTGCTGAGTTGCTGGAAGAGGTCCTGGCGGTCGAATAGTGGCTGAACCAGCACTCGCCGTCCTTCGGGAACACCCGGATCGTCCCGGGGTCAATATCGAAATCCGGACCGGAGTCGGCGTCCGAGTCAGGGTCGGCCATCCCATCACCCCGCCCTGGAGCGTGGCCGGACGATCTCGCGACAGTTCGGGAATTCGGCGTAGCAGGCCGGGCCGTCGTGGCGTTTGTACTCGATCAACAGTCGGCCAGCCGGGATCGTGGCGTTGCAGTCCGGACAGCGGCCAAGCGGGGCGGCGTGGGATGCCATGGGGAATCGACCTCGTTGGGGAGAGCGTGTGGCGGGCGTCTGGCCCGCACTCGGGGCTACTGGACTCCCGTATATAGGCGTGGCCCGGCCACGGTGGAAGTGAACCCCCGTGACGACGCTGGAGTCCTGGTGTGTTGTCTCACCTCCTCGCGCTCGGCGCTGGGGCCCGTCCGCCCGCCACCGACCAGTCCGTCGCGGCGCTGGGGACGCCGCTCCGTCTGGCGGACGGCTCGACGCCGGGTACAACTCCTCGAAGGTGTCCTCTCTTGCGAAACCGGACCCGTCGACCCCGTGTCGCTCCTGCGACCAGGGACCGTGGCGACACGGCGTCACTCGGGCGCTCCGGCTCGGTATCCGGTGTGTGTCAGGGTGTAGTTTCGTTCGCCCGCACGAATCACTCGACGTCGTGGAGATACCGGTAGACCGCCTCGGCGAACCGCTCCAGCCGGTCGAGGTCGTGGTACGCCTCGTAGATCTCCGTGGCGTCGATGTGTCGGTAGCGGTGTGCGAGGACGTTCCGGAGCCCGCCGATATCGATGAACGCCTGCCTGTGTGAGTCGGGCAGAACGTCCATTTCGACGAGCGCGACGAACACTTCGGCGTTGGTCGCATCGCCGAGATCGCGCCCCTCCATCGTCCCAATCAACCGGCCGATATCGATACAGGTCTGGGTAGCCTTCTCGAGGCGCCGTTCGACGATGTCCTGCAGGTCGGCATTCGCCGTGTACGCCTCCCGGTCGACACCTTGCTTCTCGCGGAGCCCGTTGAGATACCCCTCAAGATCGGCGAGCAACTCGCGACACCGGGACCGGTCGCGACCATCAGCCGTCCTCGCGCTCCCGGCGCCGCAGGCGCTGTTCGATCCCCTGCTCAGCGGTCTCGATGCGCTCTTGGACCACAGCCGTCTGTCGCTTGCGGGCGGGCTCCAGCCGCTCGCGGAGTTCGCTGACGTCCTCGTTCGTGCCGACGAGCCGGTCCCCGTGGTCGAGCGCCGCGACGGCGATCCGCGGGTCGACGGCCGTCAGCCGGACTACGTCGATGTCGTCCCGGCCGAGGATCCGGGAGAGGTCCGCCACCAGCGAGAGGTGCGCGTCTGTGACCTCGGCGTCGGGGGTGTAGGCGACGGCGATGTCGATGTCGCTCGTCGCGGTCGCCTCCCCCGTGGCGTAGGAGCCGAACACCAGCGCCAGCCGGACCGGCGCCGCCTCCAGCCGCCGCCGGATGCGCTCGCGCACGTCGGCCGGGAGGTCATCGACGGACTGGCCCATCGCTTGGGGGTACTCGACGCGAGCGTATGAATCCTCCTCCGGTGTGTAGCGGGGCTCCTCGCGCTCGGCGGTGGGGCCCGTTCGCTCGCTCGCCACCGATCAGTCCGGGCATACGGGTCGCTCGCTGGCGCTCGCTCACCGTTCCGGGCGTCTGGTTTGGCGCCAGCGGATATCCGCGGGGGGTTGCGCGCCGGCGGGTGCTCACCCCGCCACGCATATCTCGCTGGCCGGTCGCTCCCGGGCCGGTCGCCGCGCGCGAGTCGACGGTGCCGTGACACCGGCGCGCTCTCGCTCGCGCCCAGTGGGGCGCTCACGACGGCGCGAGCGAGAGCGCGCAGTCGGTGCTATCGGACGTCGTTGACGATCTTCGGGAGTGGTGGGAGGCGCGCTTCGAGCAACTCGATCTCTTGGCGGACGACCTGCTCGACTGTATCGCGGCCGCTCAGGATGTCACGCTCGACATCGGTGACCTGCCCTTCGACCTCGAAGCGTTCTACGAGCTGCTGAGCTTCCCGACGTACCTCGCCGAGCACGCCGCGAGCGACGCGCGGGCCAACGCCAGCGACCTCCGCGAGCCGAACCTGTGGGTCCTGCACTCGGGGACGACGTACGCACTGACCCACCAGTTCCGCGGCGGTGATGGAAGCGCCCTGCAGGAGTACACGCGGCTGGCGAATGATCTGCTGTTCAACCCCGAGGTGACTATCGACCGTGTCGAGACCGCCCACGAGCGCGAAACGGAGGTGGACAGTGAGGACCAGCAGTCCCTGAACGAATCAGCCGGTCGGGTGTAGCTCGAGGAAGTGTGTGATGACCTCGCGGCGAAGGTTGAGCAGTTCGAACAGCGCGAACAGCGGCTCCGCGAACGGTTCGCTGCCGACGAGAGCGGGTAGTCGCCTGTCCGAACGTCCCAGTATTTGATACGAGGGCTCTG